>SKHV01000379.1 GCA_007116765.1 Prolixibacteraceae bacterium
ATTATTTTTTCAATTTTCTTCATTTCAATATTCTATTATAAATTCATATTAATACTCTTCAATAAATACAGATTTCTTTCCCTATTACTAGAAAGAAATACCTACCACTACAAAGAAAGCTTCAGTTGAAGGGTTAAGAATTACAGAGCCCGATAAAGGCAAGGAAAAAGAATCAGTAAGTTTTATTTCTTTCGATGTGCCTATACCCACATTACACAACATAAAACCACCGTCTTTTGTATATGCGCCGTCACCGGCTCCAACAAATAGATCAACTGCTCCGACCGAATAACCAAGCTCGAGATAAGTATCAGAAACATCTTCACCTAACATATAAGCCGCAGTAAGTGAGAAGCTACCGGCTTCGAAACTAATAGCAGGCTCAATAAAGTGCATGGCACCGTCGAAATAGTCTCCTCCAAAATAATAATCAGTTACAGCTACACTAAGTCCGAAATCGAAATCGTAACCAAGATATAAGTCCATCTCGTAAGCCTCGTCAATAGATGCATTCACTGATCCCCATGCACCAAGAGAAAAACCACCGGCCGAAAATTCAACCCAAGGCTGAAACGCGGGGCCCGATCCAAATTTGGCACCACGCCATACATAACTACTGTAAATGTCTAAGCCGGTATCCCATTCCTGAGCTTTCAAATTACCAACCGACACAAATAATAAAATCGCAACTAGTAAAACATTCAACTTTTTCATAACAATTAATTTTTCAGGTTATACATTACTTTTATTTGTGAATTATCTTTTTGTCGTCATTAATATTCTTTTACTATCTTTTTATTCGCTTTGATGGCTCAAATGTAGATTTTTATTTTTCTTATCCAACACCTTTTTGAAATATTTTGAAATTATTTAATGTTGTTTTAAGCTTTAACCCCCTTCAAATTTATTTTAAATAAATTTTTTTAGTGTTTTTTCTAATATTAACCCCTATTTTTTATTGCTTTTTATAGTTTTTATTGCTTTTAAAAATTTTTACTGTGTATTTCTTTTAAGAAATATACTCTTTGTTTATTTTATATCCTTTTTTGTATTTATTTTTATACATTAACATAGTTTTAACACCATTATGGTATTTAAACTCAAATAAAGCACCTTCAAATAAAGGGAGAATTAAACATTTAGCTGAAAACCCGATTTTTTCCACATATTATTATCTTTATGGCTTGAAAAAAACCAATTTGATAATATCTTTACAGTTTATATTTAAGATCACAACCAGACCAACAAAACATTTAGAATATTTTATTATGATTTGGAACGAAAAAATGGAGTGCGCATCGCGCGAGGAAATGAGCCAGATTCAGTCAGAAAGGCTTATATCGACCGTAACCCGTGTTTATCACAATATCCCTTATTACCGAAAAAAAATGCAGGAAGCCGGTTTAACACCAGCCGACATAAAATCGGTAGCTGATCTTTCAAAGCTTCCATTTACTACTAAAACCGATTTACGCGACAGCTACCCTTTTGGCTCATTTACCGTGCCCATGAGCGAAATTGTGAGACTACACGCTTCATCGGGTACAACAGGCCGCCCTACCGTGGTTGGCTACACCCGTAACGACATCAACATGTGGAGCGAAAATGTTACACGCGCTTTATGCATGGCAGGCGTAAAACAAACCGACATAGTACAAATAGCTTATGGCTACGGATTGTTTACCGGAGGACTTGGTCTGCATTACGGCACCGAAAACTTAGGAGCTACTGTAATTCCGATATCGGGCGGCAACACGAAAAAACAAATCCAGCTAATGCAGGATTTTGGTTCTACCATACTTTGCTGCACTCCATCGTACGCGCTTTTCATTGCCGAAGTAATTAAAGATATGGGCATTACTCCCGAATCGCTTGGTATCAGGGTTGGTATTTTTGGAGCTGAACCCTGGAGCGAAAGCATGAGAAAAGAAATTGAAGAAAAACTTAAAATTAAAGCTATTGACATATACGGGCTTAGCGAGATTGTTGGCCCCGGAGTATCGTGCGAATGCGAATACCAAGCCGGTATGCACATTAACGAAGACCACTTTTTACCAGAAATAATTAATCCCGAAACCCTTGAACCTGTAGCTCCCGGAGAAGTTGGAGAACTGGTTTTTTCAACCATAACAAAAGAAGGAATACCGCTGCTGCGCTACCGAACCCGCGACCTAACCCGCCTTATTTACGACAAATGCGAATGTGGACGCACATTGGTACGCATGGAAAAATGCAAGGGCCGTAGCGACGACATGCTCATTATTCGCGGAGTTAACGTGTTCCCATCGCAAATTGAAAGCGTACTGCTCGAAATGAGTGAAACCGAACCTCACTACATGCTAATTGTTGATCGCGAAGGCAATCTCGACACTTTAACCGTACAAGTTGAAGTACAGGAGCAGTTTTTCTCCGACGAAATTCGCGAACTTCAAAACCTTACGAAAAAAATAAAATCGAATATCGAAAGTACTCTGGGCGTTTCGGTTATTATTCAACTGGTTGAGCCAAAATCAATTCAGCGATCCGAAGGAAAAGCCCAAAGAGTGATTGACAAAAGAGAGATATAGAAGATGGAAGTCAGGAAAAAGTCATTGGTCATTAAGCCATTCGTTTTTTGAGACGTGAAATAAACAATACAAAATAAGAACAAACAACGGTTTATCCGCCGTCGGTTATCGGATCAAAAAGCTCCGTCATCCGGCTTCGGACTTCCGATTTAAAACACACATAATATGATAATTAAACAACTTTCCGTATTCCTGGAAAACAAATCGGGACGTTTAAGCGAAGTATCGAATTTACTTGGCCAAGCAGAAATAAACATCACCGCATTTAGCATTGCTGACACCAGCGATTTTGGTATCCTAAGAGCAATAGTATCCGATCCAGAGAAAGCACTATCTATTTTAAAAGATAATAACTTTTCGGTCAACTTAACAGATGTGGTGTGCCTGATTTGCCCGAACAAAGCAGGCTCAATGGCAAAAGCACTTGACATTCTCAACGCAGGAGGAATTCAAATTGAATACATGTATGCATTTTCAATGGGTGAATCGGCGAATATTGTAATACGTCCGGCGAATGTTCAAAAATGTATAAACACTTTGCAAGAACATGAGATGGAACTCCGAAAAGCCAGTGATTTGTACAAAATATAGCTTCGTGATACATTAAACGATCATATATTCCGCGCAAAAATTTGGTTTAATTGGATAAAATTCAATAGTTTTTAACTATTTTGTCGCCCGGAAAATCTAAGCAGTTATGGTTCAATAATACAACCCTACTGCTATTTAAGTTAATTAGTACTTATAAACACACATTGGTTATGGCTCAAGTATTAGGTTATTTGTTTGCTGCTTTTATTACCTGAATTGTTCCGGGAGGAGTGATAACCAATTTGTTATATCTAATCCCGGGAATAAAACCCGGGTTTTTTTATTTTTAAAAACAAGCAAAAAGACAATAAACCAAAAAAGAATATAATGAAGAAAGTTGCTATACAAGGTATTGCCGGTTCGTTCCACGAAGATGCTGCACAACGATATTTTGCAGGAAACGAGGAAATTGAGATCATCGAATGCCGCACATTCAGGCGTGTATGCCAGCTGGTTGACCGCGACCAGGTTGACATAGCTGTTATGGCTATTGAAAATGCCATAGCCGGTAGCCTGCTTGAAAATTACGCCCTCATGCGCGATTTTCACCTTAAAATTATTGGCGAAATATTCCTACACATTCGCATGAACCTGATGGTGCTTCCGGGAGTTAAGAAAGAAGATATTAAAGAAATACATTCGCACCCGATTGCCCTTAAGCAATGCGCTGAATACATTGATGCTTCCTTTGGTGAAATTTCGCTCGACGACAATTTCGATACAGCCGGGTCTGCTAAAAATGTAATCAAAAATAAACTGACAAATGTCGCAGCAATTGGCAATGAACGTTCGGCTGAACTTTACGGTCTTGAAATACTCGACAAAAACATAGAAACAAACAAAAGGAATTACACTCGCTTTTTTATTCTCTCTAAGCACAGCCTACCTAGCGAAGAAGCCAACAAAGCATCAATTTGTTTCGAAGTAGGGCATTTTCACGGTTCTCTGGCAAGGGTGCTTAATATTTTTGCCGAGCATGAAATAAACCTCACAAAAATACAGTCGGTTCCAATTATAGGGAAACCCGATGAATACTCGTTCCACACTGATATTGAATGGGAAAAAAACGACAGATACGAACAAGCAATCCATAAAGTATTGAAAAATACCAGCAGCTTAACAATTCTGGGTGAATACGTGAGAGGCGAAAGAAAAATTCACGATGTGTAACACAAATCAAAATACTGAAAGCTATCATATTTTATTTCACTGAGTTTTATTACTTTTAAAAAAATGACAAAAAATACACCTATAAATTCCGAAATAGTAAAGAGCAAATTAGCGGCCTTGAACATTAGCGATATGGACAAAGCTTCTATAAGGGAAGTTGTACAGGTTGTTAACATGATTGAAGCTGAAACCGGACAAAAATACGTGCGCATGGAAATGGGCGTACCGGGACTGCCACCTGCTCAAGTTGGTGTAAAAGCCGAAATTGAAGCCTTAAAAAATGGTGTAGCTTCAATATACCCCAATATTAACGGTATTCCCGAAATTAAAACCGAAGCCGCCCGCTTTGTAAAAAGCTTTATGAATATTGATGTGAAGCCTGAAAACTGCATACCCACCTGCGGCTCAATGCAGGGGACTTATTCACTTTTTCAGGTTGCAGCCAGCATAAGCGAAGAACAAGATACTGCGCTGTTTATTGATCCCGGTTTCCCGGTTCAAAAACAGCAATTCATGGTAATGGGCGAAAAATTTGAATCTTTCGATGTGTACAATTTCCGAGGCGAAAAATTGAGGGAAAAACTAGAAAGCTACCTGAGCAAAGGAAACATTAATTCAATTATATATTCGAACCCCAACAACCCTACCTGGATTTGCTTTACCGAAGACGAACTTAAAACCATAGGAGAACTTGCCAACAAATACAAGGTAATTGTAATGGAAGACCTAGCCTATTTTGGCATGGATTTCAGAAAAGACCTTTCCAAACCTGGAGAGCCCCCCTATCAGGCAAGTGTTGCAAACTATACCGATAATTTTGTGCTTTTCATTTCGGCATCGAAAATATTCTCGTATGCCGGACAGCGGATTGCGGTTGTGATAATGTCAGATAAGGTTTTCAACCTAAACTCTCCAAAATTAGAAGCACGTTTCAAAATAAAAGGTTTTGGGAATGCGGTAGTATATCGCGTACTATATGCCCTTTCATCGGGTGTGGCACACTCGGCGCAACATGCCATGGCGGCCATGCTTAAAGCAGCTAACGACGGCACCTTCGATTTTGTTAGCGAAGTAAAGGTCTATGCTGAAAAAGCCGAAGTAATGAAGGAATTGTTTTTGGCCAATGGCTTCAAAATACTGTACGATAAAGATGTAGATCAACTCATCAGCGACGGGTTCTATTTCACCATTTGCTACCCGGGGATGATAGCAGGTGAGCTTTTATATGAAATGTTATTTTACGGAATAAGTGGAATTACATTGCAAAGCACCGGAAGCACAATGGAAGGCATCAGGGCCTGTGTTTCGCCGGTACACCCCAGCCAATTTGGCGACCTGAAAGAAAGGTTGGAACAGTTTTATCGCGACCATAAAATAATTGAGAACAAGAAATAAAAGCATATAAAATTCAAAATTCATAATTAAAAGAAAGAGTTATGGCAAAAGTTAGAGGAGCAGTTGTAGTTGAAAATGAAGTTTGCAAAGGATGCAACCTTTGTGTTGTTGCCTGCCCGCAGGATGTTTTAAGCCTCAACAAAGAGGTGAACAGCAAGGGCTACCATTATTCTTACATGATGAACCCCGAGGCATGTACCGGATGCACCAATTGTGCCATGGTATGCCCCGATAATTGCATTACAGTTTACAGAGTGAAGCAGGCCAACGTAGCCTAATAGTGAATAAAAAAACCAATAAATTAATTATAAAATGGGAGACTTACGTTTAATGAAGGGCAACGAAGTGATTGCCGAAGCTGCCATAAGGTGCGGTTGCGACGGATACTTTGGCTACCCCATAACCCCACAATCGGAAGTAATGGAAACGCTTATGCTTCGCCGCCCCTGGGAAGAAACCGGAATGGTTGTATTGCAGGCCGAAAGCGAAGTAGCATCAATTAACATGATGTTTGGTGGAGCCTCGTCGGGCAAAAAAGTGATGACCTCATCATCGAGTCCCGGCATTAGCCTTATGACCGAGGGAATATCGTACATGGCTGGAGCTGAACTACCCGGCGTAATAGTAAATGTGCAACGCGGAGGCCCAGGACTGGGAACCATACAACCCTCACAAGCCGATTATTTTCAGGCTACCAAAGGAGGAGGACACGGCGATTACCGTTTAATTGTGCTTGCGCCAAACTCGGTTCAGGAAATGAACGATTTTGTTGACCTTGGCTTTGAACTATCATTTAAATACCGCAACCCGGCATTGATCCTTACCGATGGTGTTATTGGCCAAATGATGGAGAAAGTTGAGTTAAGCGAATTCAAACCACGCCTTACCGACAAACAAATTGAAGAAAAATACGGCGAATGGATTGCTAGCGGCAAAAAACCTGACCGCGAAAGGCACATAAAAACATCGTTGGAAATGGTTTCCGAAGTTCAGGAAAAAAACAACGAACGTTTTCAGGCAAAATATCGTGCCATGGAAAAAGACGAAGTACGTTTTGAGGCCATACAATGCGACGATGCAGAATATGTAATTGTTGCTTACGGTGTTTCTTCACGCATTAGCCAAAAAGCAGTTGTGTTGTTACGCGAACAGGGCATTAAAGCAGGACTATTGAGGCCAATTACCCTATTCCCGTTCCCTACTCAAAAAATCAATCAGCTTACCGATAAAGCAAAAGGCTTTTTATCGGTTGAAATGAGCTCGGGACAAATGATTGAGGATGTTAAACTGGCAGTAAACGGCAAAACAAAAGTTGAACACTTTGGACGCATGGGCGGCGTAATTGCTACCCCCGGTGAAGTTGTTGATGCTGTAAAACAAAAATTAATTGGAGGTTAATATGGATGAATTACAATTAGCAGATATCATAAAACCCGAAAACAAGGTTTACGGGAAATCGAAAATAATGACCGACACACCCATGCATTACTGCTATGGCTGTAGTCATGGTGTGGTTCATAAATTAATTGCCGAGGTTATTGAAGAAATGAACATACAGGAAGATACCATTGGGATTGCTCCTGTAGGCTGCTCGGTAATGATGTATTACTACCTCGACATTGACTGGCTGCAAGCTCCACACGGGCGGGCACCGGCTGTTGCAACCGGCTACAAACGCACAAACCCTAAAAAATATGTATTCACCTATCAGGGCGATGGCGACCTTGCTGCAATTGGAACTGCCGAAACCATGCATGCGGTTAACCGGGGCGAAAACATTGTGATGATTTTCATTAACAATGCAATTTATGGTATGACAGGCGGGCAAATGGCTCCAACTACAATGATTGGGCAATCCACATCGACCAGCCCACATGGAAGAGATGTGGAAGTGAACGGCTACCCGTTAAAAATTACCGAGTTGATTGCTCAGCTACCCGGCTCGGCCTACGTTACCCGACAAAGTGTACATACTCCGGCAACCGTACGCAAATGCAAGAAAGCTATACGCAAAGCATTTGAAAATTCTGCTAAAAACATTGGCACCTCTTTCATCGAAGTCGTTTCGACCTGCAACTCGGGTTGGAAATTAGACCCCGTTGAATCGAACAAATGGATGGAAGAAAACATGTTCCCGTTTTACCCGCTTGGCGATATTAAAGACAGCGTACACGACGATGTAGAAAAATATTCAGTACAGAAAAATAAAAAATAGCATCATGACAGAAGAAATTATCATAGCAGGTTTTGGCGGACAAGGAGTTTTGTCAATGGGTAAAATACTGGCTTATTCGGGCATAATGCAGAATCAGGAAGTTTCGTGGTTTCCGTCGTACGGCCCCGAAATGCGTGGTGGCACTGCAAACGTAACAGTTATTCTAAGTGATGAGCGTATTTCGTCGCCTGTACTAAACCAATTCGATACAGCTATTATCCTCAACCAGCAATCGCTCGATAAATTTGAGGACAAGGTAAAACCAGGAGGAACTTTACTGTTCGACCCCAACGGTATTATCAAAGAACCCACACGCACCGATATTAAGATTTATAAAATTGACGCGACCCGAATAGCTGCCGACAATGGTCAACCCAAAACATTCAATATGATTGTTTTAGGAGCATTTTTGAAAGCTAAACCTATTGTTAAAATCGAAAACGTGAAAAAGGGACTCGAAAAATCGTTGCCCGAAAGGCATCACAAAATGATTCCCATGAACATTGAGGCACTTATATTAGGTGAAAAAGAACTGATTGAAGTGCAATAATTTTCTACTCGATAGAAATAAAAAAGGAGTCAAAATATTGCAGTTTTGGCTCCTTTTATTTTAGCATATACTCCCATTAAAAAACACGATACCGACATTTCACTGATTTACAATTTTTTGCTCTAAACTCTCATTATCCGAAACCACACGGATAATATATACCGATTGTGGCCATTTACTCATGTCAATTTCGTGAGTGTCGGTCACAATTTCTTTATCATAAACCAAGGCTCCGCCAACATTTGTGAGCACTACCCTGCCCTTTTGAGCAATATTACTTATTGACAAGCACTTTTCGCGCGGAAAATACGCAATTTCAATACTGTTTAGTGTTTCGCGTACTGCATTTGGCTCTTCTACCGTTACAGTAGTTTCGCTGCTTAAATCGCCCAGAGTTGCAGTAATTGTATATACTCCCGGTTCATTGGCGGTAAACACTCCGTATTCGTCAATG
>SKHV01000433.1 GCA_007116765.1 Prolixibacteraceae bacterium
CTCCATTTACCTCGCATTCTTGTGGTCGATGAGCCTACTGCAGGCCTCGACCCCAGAGAGCGGATACGTTTCAGAAATTTGCTGGTTGAACTGAGCCGCGAGAGAATTGTAATTTTTTCAACCCACATTATCGAAGATATTGCCAGCTCATGCAACCGTTTGGCTGTGCTGCGCAGGGGTGAAGTTCAGTATGTGGGCTCGCCGCGTAATATGACCGACGAAGCACAAGGCAAGGTATGGCAATTGACTGTACCCGAAAATCAGTTCGAAGAATTTACCAAAAAATTTCATGTGGCACATCACATGCGACAAGGTAACGAAGTTAAATTACGTATTGTAGCTGCTCAGGCACCACACAGCACTGCTGTAAATGTAGAACCCAATCTTGAAGACGCCTATTTATGGCTCCAGATGAAGTAAAAAGTTAATTAGTTAATCAGCATATATTCAGGTAAAATGAACGTAGATAGGAAAATACCCACAAGCATACTTTTCACTAGTGTGATAAACCTGTTCAGTATGGTACGTTACAATTTGAAAATAATTTTCGGAAATCGCTTTATTTACTTTTTCCTGGCGGCCATTGCACTTATGCTTTTTATAATCGGAATTAATCTGTTTCAAGGCGAAATGGTTCGCGAAGCAGGAGTTTACTCCACAATGTTGCTGGGAGGAGCCATGTTGATTTTTTATCCGGCAGCCTTCGGAGTCCAAAACGATAAAGACGGCCGAACCATGGAAATAATATTCGGTATACCCGACTATAGGTTCAGGGTATGGTTTATGCGATTAATATTGGTTTACGCAATTTCCATGCTTTTTTTGTTTTTTGTTGCTATTTTATTGCGCTATGTTTTTGTCGATTTTCAAATCATTGGAATGTTGGTGCAGGTATTTATTCCTTTGGCATTTCTGGGCTTCTTAACTTTCATGTTATCTACCGTTTTGCGGTCGGGAAATGCTACGGCAGCTGTGGTAATCATATTGAGTATTTTATTGTTGATTTTTTCTGAAAATATTCAAGACAGTATGTGGAATGTTTTTTTTAATCCATACAGTAATAACACCGAAATGAGTGAAATAGCACGAAAATCTGTTACGACAAAAAATCGTATTTTTCTAATATCGGGAGCCTTAGTTTTTCTATTGTCAGGACTGGCAAATTTACAAAAAAGAGAAAAGCTTTTAGGCTAATAATCAGTCAGTCCTTTTTTTATGAACGCTTAAACCTTTTGTTTAAAACAGAGTCTAAACACTACAAACCAATTGTTAAACTTAATAAAAGAACAAGTTATGAGTAGAAAAATTTTAATAACTGCTATAGTTTTATTTGTTGCTGTTATTGTGAATGCCCAGCCTCCTGGCGGTCAGTTCGACAGGGCTGAAATGGTTCGGATGCAAACCGAACAAATGGTAACCGATCTCGGACTAAACGATGAACAAGCCGAAAAGGTGGGGGCTTTGAACAAAAAGTACAGCGAAAAAATGGGCGAGTTATTCCAACAGTCGGCAGGCGACAGAGAAAAAATGCGTGAAAACATGCAAAAACTGCGCGAAGATAAAGACGAGGAATTGAAGGAAGTACTTACACCCGAACAATTTAAGAAACATCAGGAAATAGAAGCTAAGAGAATGGAAGAATTCAGGCAGCGAGGAGGACAAGGCAACAGGCCTGGTGGAGAGCGTGGCGGCCAACGCGGCGGTCAGCGTGGAAATGCCCGTTAATTTCTGAAATTATTTTCTTAAAAGCTACTAGCTAAGCGAACTGAACTACTCTGTTTTTCCATTGTTAGTAAAATATTTAGTTCGTTTTGGCAGGTGGCTTTTTTTGTATTGATTTTAGGTGAAATTTGAAGCAAAAAAAAGGATAGATTATTCATCCATCCCTTAACGAACCTAACTAAACTAACCAATAAAAACTAACCAAATCTAAACTTATAAGAACACCACAAAGATATGCTATAAAACATGTATAATTGTTACCTGAATGTTAATTTTCATGCTGCACAACATATTTACGGGCTTTGATATGATAAAATAAAGATTACCAGTCATTTTTGGCGTATGCTGCCGCTACCCATTTATTCTTTGTTTTATTTCCGATTGCTTTGAGCCCCGTTTCAATTGCTTTTTGGGTAATATCAAACAAATCGTTTTCATAGAAACCACTCATTACAATTAGTCCCTTGTCACTTAAAACGCTGAAGTATGCCTCCATGTCCGATAACAATACATTTTTCTGAATATTAGCAAAAATAACATCGAACTTTTGATTGGTCAGTAACGACGCATCACCCTGAAAAACCTGAATATTGCTGCACTTGTTAATTGTACTGTTCTCGCTTGCCCCTTCGTACGACCATTTGTCGATGTCAATTGCCGTAACTGCTTCAGCTCCTTTCATTGATGCCAGAATGGCCAAAATTCCGGTTCCGCAACCCATGTCAAGTACAGTTTTACCTTCAACCGATTTTTCAAGTATGTACTCAATCATCAGCGAGGTAGTTTCGTGATTGCCGGTGCCAAAGGCCATGTTGGGTTCAATCACTATTTCGTATTTCGCCTGAGGATAATCAGTGTGAAAGGGAGCTCGCACCAAACACTGGCCAGATACCATTAAGGGTTTGAAATAGTTTTTCTCCCACACCTCATTCCAGTTTTTATCGGCTATAAACTCACTTTCAAAAGTAAATGAAAACTGCATTTCATCAGCAAGTACAGAGAGCTGTTTTTCGTCGAAATCGTTATTCACGATGTAAGCATTTATGCTTTCACTTTCTTCAGTAAAGCTTTCATAGCCAATAGTTCCGAGCATAGCTGTAAGTATCTCGCGATTTTCTTCGTTGTCGGGGCTTAGCGTAATTGTTACCTGTATGTAATCCATTTTTATTTTTTTAGTAAAAGTATGCTTTTCGCACGATTTTTTTTCAATCAGGAAAGAAATCGAAAGACTAATTATCTATTGCGATAACAATCCCATTTATTATTCAGAGTACGAAAGTAACAGCAGAAGTAATATACGAATACCGTACAGGATAAATGGAATTTATGAGATCGGAACAAGGGAAAACCCTTGTTTTATGAAAAATGAAACACTGCTGTTCCGTTAATTATGGCAGAAAAGCCGGACAGCAGTGTTTCGGGCTATTATAAATATTTAGTATAGGAAAACTGCCATAGTAGGCGAAATGCCAGTATTGTATTCTTTTTTAAATACACCGTCTTCGGCATAAATTTTTAAAAGGCCACCTTCTGTTACGCTTTCAGCGCATAGCACGTATATGTTATTGTCGAATGGGTTGGTAACCACACCTGTTGGTCCGGCAATGTCAGTAATTAATGATGAGAAAATTCCAGTGGCTACATCAAATGACTGCACCGAACCTGAAAGGTTGAAATCTTCATCGTATGCCGATGCCAGTACATATATTTTCGAAAAATCGGCATTGGCCGATAATATAGAACCATAACTGGTGCTAATTCCATCAAACAGATAGGTATTGTCCAGTTTGTCGCTTGTCGTATTGATATAGCCAAGGCCCGTTTCGCTCGATAAACTCCTCACAAACGAAACATAAAGATTTTCGTCCTTGTCTTTAATGAAATATGACGAAACAGCTGGCGTTTCAATGTAATTAAGAGAGTGGTCGGTTAAATCTATTACCGCAATTTTCTGGACGTAATTTAAAGCCACATACAGTTTTTGATTAGCAATAGCCAACCCTTCGGGGCCTCCGGGTACATCAATCGTATTGATTACTTTTCCACTTTTAGTATCGAACACTGCAATGTAACTATCGGGCATTGTAGTCCAGTTGGGAGTTTCGCCTAAGCACGATATGTACAAACAATCGCCGTTGCCTACAAAATAACGAGGGTTTGCTAAGTCTTCACTGATGCCATTCCGGGTTTGTTTGAAAAGCGTATCCAGTACAATTAACTGATCGTTACTATTGCCAACCAGATAAATGCTGTCGTTATACAAACCGGCATATTGGATGTTTGATAGTAGCTCAAAACCATCGTTTTGTGTTTCGAAATAATTGTTGAAAATGAGATCGTTTTCAGAATCGTATTTAGTGATGCTCGCACCTCCGCTTCCGAAGTTTCCATAATTG
This sequence comes from Prolixibacteraceae bacterium, assembly GCA_007116765.1. GTDB lineage: Bacteria > Bacteroidota > Bacteroidia > Bacteroidales > Prolixibacteraceae > Roseimarinus. The sequence continues at coordinate 4,119 of SKHV01000433.1, forward strand.
ATAATATAAGCACTTTTTACGGCTTCGCTTTCAATAATTTCGGGATCGTCTTTTGTACACGATGTAAATACAGCGAGAGCTAAGAGTAAAAGGTAAAATGAGTAAAGTAAATTTTTCATGAGTTTAAATAATTTATTGATTAAATAATGAATGTATTGTTGCCGAAATACCAAGCTTAAAGTTTATTCCCGGCATGGCATAGTATTTTTCGTTTTCATAATTAGTGTTAAACACGTTGTTTACCGCCATTGAAACTTTTAGAGCTTGGTTTTTTATGCTGAAGTTGTAGCTTGCGTTGATGTTTGTGATGAAGTAGTGGGGGAGTTCCTGTCCCAAATAATTTGATTTTCGTTTTCCTGTATATTTTCCGTCAACAAACAATTGTATGTTGTTGTATTGTGCAAAATACGAGAGGTTTGCGATGTGTACAGGTGAATAGATCAGCTGTTGTCGTTTTTCGTTTTCGGCTACTATTTCAGCCTTGTTGAATGTGTAGTTTAACGAAATGTCGGATTTCACATTGGCGATTTTAAATTTTATGTTCGAGTGTGTTTCAACTCCGCGGCTAATTACTCGTTGCACATTACGTGCCTGCCATACTCCAAAATTGCGCCATTCAATCCAATTGTCGATATCCATGTGAAAAATATTGGCACTGATTGAGCTTTGTGAATTGTTTCTGTCCACATGGTACTTTATACCTGTTTCAACATTTATTCCCTCTTCGGGTTTCAGGTTTGGATTGCCCTGCGTGCCCCAATAACGGTCGTTTAAAGTTGGAATACGGTAGCTGCGCGATATATTCCCGTCGATAATGATGTGTTGCGATTGTGTGGATACAAGTTCATATTCAGCGCCCAGCGAAGGAGTGAATGGGGCATTGAAGTTAGTCACAAACATTTGTCGCATATTTAATGAGGTTTTTAGTTTATCAGAAGGCTGATAAAACCATAGTAAATACAAATCGATATGTTGCTCGCGTATCAGTTTTTCGGCAGAGTAGGAGTATACTTCAGGGACAATATATTGGTATTTTGCTCCCAGTTTATATTCTGTTTTAGGATTTATCGTGTGTTTTAGGGTTGCCTGACTAAGGGCACGGTTTACAATGATTTGCTGGCTCATATTATGATTGTAAACTTGGTAATCGTGTACAAAACCTGCTCCTAAATCAAACTTTAGTAAGTTGTTTTCGTTTTTGTATTCGCTCCAAATTCTCAGGTTTTTATCGTTCATTTCCTCAGTGCTTCTGAAGTTTAAGTTCGATTGCATGTTGGGTTGAATTTGGTACCAGCTGTCGTTATACCAAAGCATATTCCGGATAAACTCGTTGGGGGTAAACATGTAGTTTATTTCCTGAATAATTCCCCTGCTTTTATGCGCTGCTCCTTTTTGTATGTCGTCAACCGGTTCTCGGTTTTCGATATTGCCGGTGTAGGGGTTTTTAAAAGGAAAGTTATTTTCTTTTTGGTGATGATATGCACGGGTTACCGATTCAAGCTTGCCATTTCCGAGATGTATTCTAGCTCCGTACTGATGTTCGCCAAATGAGCCGTGAGTGCTTATTACATTGGCCAGAACGCCATCGATCCATCGGTTGTTTTGTTCAAGGTATATAGCTCCGCCAATTGCACCTGAACCATTAAGGGCAGACGATGCTCCGTATTGAAGATCGAACCTGTCGAACAAGTACACGGGAATTTTCGACATGTTGCTTTGACCCAATGTGAGGGAGTTGATGTTGATGCCTCCAAAATTTACCGTGGTGTGGCTTGGCGAAGTACCCCTTATGCGGATGGTTGATAAACCACCAGCATCGGATTTTATGTAAATGGGGGCGTGGCGCGATATAAGCTGATCGATACTTTCTGATGAACTGGCTTGGGTTTGCTGTATATTGAATGAAATAATCTTTGCTCCAGGTTGATATTTTCGGTAATCGGCATAAGTCACAATTTCGTCGAGCAAAATAGTGTCCATAACCGATGGTTTAGGTTCAACGGCATGCAACATTTGTGCATAAAAAAGCACACAAAATATAGCATTTAAAATTTTCATCTCTACTCAAAAATATGAGCCAGGGTTTTGTGAAGAGTGTTTGAAACAGTTCACAAGCTTTAATCCCGAAGCTTTGATTTAATTATCAAAAACATTTGGCAGGTCTTCTGGCTCACCTTACTTTTCGAGGCCTTCCCGTTCACATTTTGAACAGTGGCAGCTTGTTTCGAAAAGCTTCCCGGTATTACTCGGGATAAAGGCTTACAGCTGCGGGTACAGCTCCGGAATATTCTAAAATGCTTAGAGTCACCGGATTCCCTTTTTAATCTTATCTGCGTAGTGGCAGAAAAAAACCAAACTGAGGGCAAATATAGAAAGAATAAATGAAGCGAATAAACTTAGTTGAAAAAATGTTGATAAGAATTATTGCACTGATAAATGTGCAGAATCATACGTTTGTAAGTATGAATTGTTTATGCATTATGGATGTACCGTGTTTTTGAAATATCACTTTTTACGAAACAACACTGAAACCATAATAAAGCTAAGGAGCGATGCCGATACTCCAAATACATTGGCATCAAGCCCGTAAGGAAGAGTGGCTTTTGCCACAATTAGAAAAAGCGTGGTGCCTCCACCTACAATTATTGATGCAATAGCTGCACTGCTGTTTAGTTTTTTCATGAACAATGCAGCCATAACCGGCACAAAAAGTCCTGATACCATAAATGCATACGAAAGCAGCATAAGTTCAAGTACATTGGGTATTTGCAGTGCAATTAATACTGCAATTGAGCCAATTATTAATGTTAACATCTGGGAAATCCTGATTGCTTTTGGATTTTTGTGATTTATTTTGAAAATATCGGTTTGGAAGTTACCACTTGAAGCCATTAAGCAACTATCGGCCGTTGACATTATGGCCGAAAAGTATACAGAAAGGATTATTCCGGTTAAGCCAATGGGTAGAATGGTTTTCAACAGCAAGGGAACACCTATTTCGGGGTCAAAAGTATTGATGTCGGTGTAGGCAGGGAAATATCCGTCGATGAAAGCAATGCGTGCATACAGTCCAAGTAAAACCCCTGTGAAAGCCATTATGGGGTATTCAAAAATACCAGCTATAAACCAGGCTTTTTGAGCAGTTTTTTTATCATTTGAAGCATATATACGTTGGTAAAGTGTCATTCCGATAAACCATATTGGGATTATAGTTATGCCCCAGTTGAGTAGCTGTTGCCAGCTTACGTTAGTCAATGAGAAAAACTCCTTGGGTAGTGTGTTGCGAGCGTGTTCAACACCCCCCAATTCACTATGAGCAAACGGAATTCCAATAAAAATAAGCCCTCCCAGCAATATGATCCACTGAATGGTGTCGGTATAAATCACCGCTTTTATACCACCTGCAAAAGTGTAAACCACGGCAACAACTCCCATAATAATGAGTGCGTAGTGTAAATTTAAACCATCGATTATGGTTGAGGCCATTTTTGCCCCGGCCAGTAATTGTGAGCTTGTAAACCCCAGATACCCTATTGCGGAAACAATACCGGCAATAAAGCTTACTTTTCGATTGTATTTTATTTCAAGAAATTGCGGAAAGCTGAACAGCTTGTGTTGTTTGGTGTATTTCGAAATTAATGGAATTAGCAGCACCCCACTGAGCCAAGCGCCTACAAGTCCGGTAAAAAGCAACCATGAACCCGAAAGTCCCATAATAAAGCCAAGTCCGCCCAATCCGATAGAAAACCCACCACCTACATCGGTTGCAACCACTGAAAGACCAATGTGCCAGTGCCCCATTTTTCTTCCGCCAACAAAATAATCTTCAACTGTTTTGTTCCGGCGAAGAAAATAGAAGCCGAAAAGTAGCATTGCTATTAAATAGACAACAAAAATAGTGTAATCAGCAAGGTGCATTTCAAAGCATTGTGTTTATGGTTTTAAATCTTCGGTAGGAATAAAATCTTCCGAAACTTCTTCTCCCTTCATATACATTTCATAAACCCGGCACTTTTTCCACCACCGCTCACCATTGTTACAATACATATTACGAACAATGAAAAGTGGTTGTTTTAATTCTGCCTTTCCTTGAAAAACGTGACATTGATTTGCAAACTTACATCTTCGTCCCATATATTTTTCTGTCATTTTAAGTGCTTAAACGTACTTGTACAATACATTCATGCTTTCTATTCCGCCTGCTATGTTTGTGTTGTTAATGAGTGTGCCTGCATAACTATAACCGGCCCCTAAAAAAGTTTTGTTCATTGGTATTGATTCCAATCGGGCAATAGTGTAAAGGGTTTTCATTCCTTTTTTCTGCATTTCTTTCTCCATATAGCGAAGAAGAATTTTAGAAAGTCCCATGCCTCGTGCCTTGTTTGAAACGGCAAAGTCTGTCATTTCAGCATTGTTGTTTTCAATATCCATTTCGGCCGACGATATGCTGAAAAGTGCTCCATCTACATAAATGCCAAAATAGTCCACATTGCTTTTCATGGTCTCAATTATATAACTGTTTTCATGAATCGGGAATGGGTAAGAGTCAAAAACTTCTCGATAAAGTTCTGTTATATCGCTAGCATCGTTTGGAGTAAGTGACCTAACCTCGTAGTCGTGTTTTTCTTCTTTTTGTGCTTTATAATCGTAGTTGTCGAGTACATTTTTAAATGCGTTTAGCGAATCTGGATTATAAACTGCACGTTGTTTATCGAGGTATTTTGATACAAAATAGCAATCGTTTGTTCCCTGATAAAATTTTGGAATTATTGCTTCAATCTTGAATCCATGCTTTAAA
>SKHV01000053.1 GCA_007116765.1 Prolixibacteraceae bacterium
ATGTGGAAAATGTGTATCAACGGCGTGCCGACCTGATTCCAAATTTAGTGGCTACCGTTAAAGGATATGCCTCGCACGAGCGCGAAACATTTGAAGCCGTAATTAACGCGCGTTCAAAGGCAACGCAGGTAACAGTTGACCCTTCGAACCTCGATGCGGCTGCGCTGCAAAATTTTCAGCAGGCACAGGGTGAATTAACATCGGCTTTGGGCAGGTTGATGGTGGTGGTTGAACGTTATCCCGACCTAAAAGCCAACGAAAATTTCCGCGACTTGCAGGCGGAACTTGCTGGCACTGAAAACCGTATTGCGGTTGAAAGGCGAAAGTTTAACGAATATGCGCGTAGTTACAATACCTATATCCGTAAATTTCCACAGGCAATGTTTGCCAATATGTTTGGCTTTGAGCGCAAAGCCTATTTCGAAGCCGAAAGGGGTGCTGAGCGCGCTCCCGAGGTACAATTTTAAAATTATTTCGACATGACAAAACCTTCAGATTATTTTACCGAAGAGGAAAAAAAAGAGATTAAAAGAGCAATAGAAACAGCCGAGTTGAACACCTCGGGCGAAATTAGGGTGCATATAGAAAAAAAATGTGAAGAAGATGAACTCGACAGGGCTGCATACTGGTTCGAACAACTGAAAATGCATAAAACAGCTTTGCGTAATGGTTTTCTCTTTTACGTAGCACTCGAAGACCATAAATTCGCCATCTTGGGCGATATGGGAATAAACGATAAAGTGGAAAGCAACTTTTGGGAATCGACCCGCGACCTGGTGCTTGGTTTTTTTCGCGAAGGGAAAATTGCAAAAGGGCTTAGTGTAGGCATAATACAGGCAGGGCTACAGTTACAAAAGCATTTCCCTTACCAAGCCGACGATGTGAACGAACTCGACGATGAAATATCGTACGGAAATTAAAAATTTATAAAATGAAGAAGCTATTTACATATATCATTCTATTATTTCTGGGCACAAGCTTATTTGCTGCCGATTTGCCCAAAAGGCCGATGCCTCCAACCTTGGTAACCGATTTTGCAAATGTGTTATCGGCTACAGAAAAAACTGGGCTTGAGCGAAAACTGGTCAACTTTTTTGCAGCAACATCGACCCAAATTGCAGTAGTTACGGTTCCCGAACTGGTTGGCTACGATATTTCCGACTATGCTTTCAGACTTGGCGAAGCCTGGGGCGTTGGCGACGCGCGCTTTAACAATGGCATACTTGTGCTGGTAAAACCCCGCACCCGTAGCGAACAGGGTGAGGTTTTCATTGCGGTAGGCTACGGCCTCGAAGGCGTTGTGCCCGATGCTACTGCCAAACAAATTGTGGAAAACGAAATGCTGCCCCTTTTCCGCGATGGGAACATGCATGCTGGAATCGATAAGGCAACTACTGTATTAATCAGCCTAACAAAGGGTGAATACAATCATCAGCAATACGCGAAACAAGTTGGCGGTGGTGGCTTTAATCCTTTCTTGCTGTTTTTTGTCATCTTTTTCATTTTCCCATTAATATTTGGCCGTAAACGGCGTGGATATTATTCGACCGGAGGCCGCAGCAGCCTTCCTTTATGGTTGGCCTTGGGCATGCTGGGCGGAAGCAGGCGCAGCCATGGCGGAGCATTTAACAACTTCAGCAGTGGAGGCGGCTCATTTGGAGGCGGCGGTAACAGCGTTGGGAGTTTTGGCGGTTTCGGTGGCGGAAGCTTTGGTGGCGGCGGTGCCGGCGGTAGGTGGTAAGGAGGTTTAGTTAATTTGAGTACTGTTTCTATATAATATTTCAGGATCTAAATCGGCCTCATTTGCCCATACAATCGAATCGAAGCATGGTTTAACAGTATTAAACATAATGGGATCTTTAAGCTCTTGAAAGATCCCCAAATCTATATATGGTTTCATATCAAATTCTCTTAACTCTCCATTCTCATATCTAAGTAACAGTATGTAGTCATTTAGAGTTCTTACTTCTTTAATTTCTAAATACATATCTATTATTTTAAAGGTTCAATTTTAAATGGCTTTTCTCCATTTTGACATAATTCCCAATCAGCACACAATTCATCTTTATGAATCTCTATCCACGCTTGAATCAAACGAATCTGTCTGGTTGGAATGTCACCATCAATCAAATTACCATCAAGTATCTTAAATGTTGCTTTAGTACCCTGATAGTATGCATGTATATGAGGTGGATTGTGCTCTTTTGGAGCATAATACATCCTAATAATAATCCCATAAAACATTGATATTGTTGGCATTTTAAATCATTTTTCTCAAAGATACAAATATTCTCGAATCGATAATTTTTTCGTCATAAAAAATTGGGGGCAACGTTTTTATATGTTCATGTGAGTATCTGCGTTTTGATGTATTTAATCACCCCCTAAAAACGAAGCCAGATTACTCAATTCAACAAGCTCGTTTTCTGCGTATTTCACTTCGTCAAAATGCTGGATAAACTCGCGGTTGAGCATAAAGAGCTTGCTGTTGAAAGTATCCTGGTACACAATTTTCACCGGACACTAATGAAATTTTTCGGAAAAACAATTCGTTTTGTTCCATTATTAGTTAACTTTGTGTATGGATAAAAAAAGACAACTGATATATTTCAAAAATTATTATTTGGATTTTTTCAATTCACAGGAAGAAAAGACTAAAGACAAAATAGATTATGTACTTTTTCTGGTAACTGTTGCTGACAGAATACCCAAAAAATTCTTTGAACAGATGACTGGGTATGATGGATTATATGCTATAAGAATAGAATTTGAAAGTAATATTTTTAGAATTTTTTGTTGTTTTGATAAAGGTAATTTAGTTGTGTTGTTCAATGGTTTTCAGAAAAAGTCGCAAAAGACACCAAAAAGAGAAATTGATAAAGCATTGAAAGTAATGCATGAGTATTTTGATTATAAAATGAAAGGAGACGAGAAATGAAAGCCATTACAACATTTGACGAACACTTAGACAAAAGATACGGAGAAATTGGAACAGAGAGTCGAATAAATTTTGAGATTAAAGCTAAAGCCTTTGCAATAGGAGAAATACTTAGAGATGCAAGGAAAGAAGCGCAGATGACACAAGAAGAGCTTGCACAAAAAACAGGTACAAGGAAAAGTTTTATTTCTCGGATAGAGAATGGCCACAGTGATATTCAACTATCAACTTTGTACCGACTTGTTGAAATTGGTTTCGGAAAAAGAGTAAGCTTGACTATTGGAAATTAATCACTCCCTAAAAACGAAGCCAGTTTTCTCAATTCAACAAGCTCGTTTTCTGCGTATTTCACTTCGTCAAAATGCTGGATAAACTCGCGGTTGAGCATAAAGAGCTTGCTGTTGAAAGTATCTTGGTAATAGCAATTTTCAGCAATAAAATAATCATCGGCAACGGTGGTAAAGTTCAATGGGCAAACTGAAAGTTCCCAGTTGTCGCCCGAGTTGTTCATGTGTAAAATGGGTAAGCCGTGCGAACGGCAAATAACAGGCCGTTCGTGGTATATGCCGCATTCCTTTTGCATGAGGAAAATGCACTCATTGGGGTTTTCTGGATACGAAATTTGAATTTCCTTATTCTTTATCGAGTCAAGTATTGCATGGAACTCAACTGGTAGCACGCTAAAATTCATACAACAATCGCTGCACCCTTTGGCACATTTTGTGTACTTGCTGTGCTTGGCATGAAGCATGTTGAACTTAGCATCAACTTCGTTCCTAATATTTTTATAATTGTCAAAATATTTTTGAAAAGATTTTTCTTGCATCATAAGTAAACAATATATCAATGCAAAAATCGTTTTTTTTGCACAAACTACATGGTGTTTGCCTGTTTTTTTATTTTGCAAGCTAATCTTTTCTATATCTTTGCGAGCATGTTTAAAAAGTTTCTGTATTTGTCATTTTTATTTTTGATTGTTTTAAGTTCGAACGGTCAGGAAGAAAGGACTTTGGGGCTGGGTTCTCCCGGAGAAAGCGGCGATTTGTCGGAATCAGCACAAGTAGAGAGAAACGATTCAATTGAGCCCCGGCTGCATAGTTGGACTCTTACAAACCAGTTTAGTAAACGTGTAGATTCGTATGTTGATACAGCAACTATCAATTTTCATAATTATAATCCAATATTTAAGAAATCGATTTCGAACAACTACCTCGGCTTTTTGGGTGCACCTTACGAATCGAATATTTTTTTCGATCGTGAAAGGTCAAACCATTTCTATTTTATGCGCAATCTTAACGCATATTATCGTGCGTCTGAAGATATTCAGTTTTTCAATACAACTACACCATATTCGAGCTTACAATACTCTCAAGGAAATCAGGGCACGCGTAGAACAGAACAAATGTTCAATGCGTTTTATACTCAAAATATTGATAGTGTTACCAATTTGGGTTTCAGATACAACGCAATAAAGAATAAGAGTCAGTATGTTTTGCAGGAGTCGACACATTCTTTTTTGAATTTTTTTGTTTCGCGTAACAGCGAGCGATACAATGGTTATTTATCTGTGGTAAGCGGGAATAACGATTTACTTGAAAATGGAGGGATAATCTCTGACAGAATAGATGTAGAAGTGCCTGCTTGGGCTTTGTTTTTAGCTAACTCGATGGGGGGTAGCCTGGGTACGAACAATACCTCGGTTTCTCCTTACGATTTGAATGTGAATTTGCCTACAGGTGTTGAGTTGAATAATAAGTCGTTAACATTATTTACCTCGCACGAATACCTGATGGGGCGTTTGCCTGTTTTTAATCCGATAGAAGAAGATAGCACTGCATTTCAGTTTGAACCTCGATACTCCGCACAATATTCAGTTGAATTTAACCGTTACAATCGACATTTGATTGAGAGGAGTGTCATTCAATCGTTTTTCGATACCACACTCATTCAAACAGGCTCGCATACCGATTCGGCATCGTTTTCAAGGTTTTCGCAAATATTTCAGTTGAATGCATTTGAAGATCAAAATCGAAGGTTCTCATTTGCCAAAAGGGCATTTATTGAAAATGAAATTGTTCAGGCAGTGCATCCCTTGCCATACGGCCAGCGCAAATACAATTACTCCAATGTGTATGCCGGAGGTGAAATTTCGAATACTAACGATGGGTTTATGAATTGGTCGGCTCTGGCTCGCTTTGCTATATTGGGGCGTAACCTTGGCGATGCTATAGTGAAAGGCACTTTAGAAATGCCCATTGTTTTGGGTAACGATACAAGCACTTTCTATGCGCAAGCTTGGTACAGCGATATTTCGGCCGATATATTTCAGGAACATTGGTTTAGCAACCATTTTCAGTGGGAAAACGATTTCAGGAAGCAACACGAAGTCGTATTGCGTGGCTCATACTTATATCCGCGATACAGAGCCTCGGCAGGAGCCAGCTATGTATTGTTCAGTAATTATCTATATAATGACGAACAGGCCTTGCCGGCACAATATAGCGGTGAATTCTCGGTTTTATCGGCCTGGCTGAATAAGGATTTCTCGCTGGGCAGGTTTCATTGGTCAAATAAAGTAGTGTGGCAGGCAGTTGCTAACGATGCTGTACTTCGGCTGCCGGCACTAAGTTTGTATTCAAACTTTTACTATTCGCACTATCTTTTTCAGGTTATGAAAATTCAGTTGGGCGCCGATATATATTACCATACCCCCTTTCTGTCTAATAAGTATGAGCCTTCAACTACTCGCTTTTATCTTCAAAACGAAATGCAAACCGGCGGTTATCCGGTTATTAACTTATATGCTAATGCAAAGCTGAAGCGTACCAGTGCTTTTGTCCATCTATTACACGCAAACAGCATGTTTAAGTTTGGTGAATTCTTTTCTGTGCCTTATTATCCTATTGAGCAAATGGCGTTTAGATTCGGTTTTGTGTGGACTTTCTACGATTAGCAAACATTTTTTATACGTTAAATCTTCATTGGTGAGCATGTGTTTATTTTGTTGGCTCATTAATTAATCATTCTTTTGCACTCGAATTTTATCAACAATGCAAACATTTTAAACGTGTGTTCGTTATAAGTATTTGCATTCAAGAAGCGTTCTGGTGACAGAATATATTGTTGAACGAAATTTTACGATTTGAAAAAACTCTTAATTTTCACATTATTCCTGTTTGCAGGAACTGTTTCATGTAACCTCATTGGAGGGCAAAAAAATCAGGAAGCAAATAGCGAAACAATCACCGAAGAAAAAAACTACGTACTCGATGGTATTCTCGACAGCAAAGAACTTAAAGTGGTTGTCGATTACAACTCAACTAATTATTTCGTGTATAAAGGGCAGCCGATGGGTTTTCAATACGAATTACTTAATGAGTTTGCCAAGTACATGGGTGTTGACTTGAAGATTTTTGTGAGCAACAATCTCGAAGAAACATTTACAGGGTTGAACACTTCTAAGTACGATTTGGTTGCCAAAAATCTTACCGTAACTACGGCACGCAATAAGGTGGTCGATTTTACCGAACCATTGGCATTAACCCGACAAGTACTTGTGCAACGAGCACCAGATAGCAATAATAGATCAAATGGCAATGACTTGCCTGAAACTGAGCTTATACGCGAGCAACTCGACCTTGCAGGTAAAACTGTTCATGTACAGAAAAACACTGCATTTGTTCAACGTTTAGTGCACTTATCCGAAGAAATTGGAGAACCCATTAATATTGTGAAAGATACGATTTTTGGTGTTGAGCAGTTAATTGCTTTAGTGGCTGAAGGTAAAATAGATTATACGGTTTGTGATGAAAATGTAGGACTGGTGAATCAAAAGTATTTTCCCTGGATTGATGTCTCAACTCCGGTAAGTTTTAATCAAAAACTCTCGTGGGCAGTTCAAAAGGGTAACGAAAACTGGCTTGCATACATCAATGAGTGGATAGTTGACTTTAAGGAAACTGTGACATACCGAGTTATTTATAACAGATATTTTACCGGTAACCGTAATTCAGTAATTGTACGTAGCGACTATCATTCAATTAACGGAGGTAAAATTTCGGAGTATGATGATATAATTCGCGAAGTGGCCATGATGCACAACTGGGACTGGCGACTGATTGCCTCGCTTATTATGCAGGAGTCGAATTTCGATCCCTATGCCGAAAGCTGGATGGGAGCTGTAGGTTTGATGCAACTTATGCCTCAAACTGCAAGTCAGCACGATGTGGAAGACTATTTCGACCCGCGCGACAATATCCGAGGAGGTATCGAGCAGCTTAATTGGCTCAGAAATATATTTCAATCGATTATTGAAGACGAAGAAGAACGGATGAAATTCATTCTTGCTTCCTACAATTGTGGTATTGGTCATGTAATGGATGCCCGTAAACTGGCAATGAAATATGGGAAAGATCCTTCGGTGTGGAAAGACAACGTTGATATTTTTATTCTGAAAAAATCAATTCCGCAATTTTATAACGATCCGGTGGTGCGATGGGGATATTGCCGTGGAGAAGAACCATTTAATTATGTAATAAAAATACTGGATCGTTACCGGCAGTATGTTAATGTGCTCCCCGACGAGAATAATATTGCCTTATTATCACTTCCAGTTCTGCAATCATCATTGAAGTAGCACCCCATATTACATGCTTGCTCACCACATAACAAGGAACATTCAAATTTCCTTTTATTGTTTTCATATTCCTTATTTTCCGGTTCGAGGAATTAAAAAAATCGCTGAACTTGAGTACAATAAGTTCTTCAACCTCTGAGTGATTAATCTTGAATTCTAGATATTCAGATGAAAATCCCACATATGGATGAATTATGAATTTACTCACCGGCACATATAAATCAGTTAGCTTACCAATAATTGATATTTTCCCGGGATGAATGCCAATTTCTTCGTGTGTTTCCCGAAGAGCTGTATCTACAGGGTTTTTCTCATATAGCTCACATCTGCCCCCAGGAAAACTGATTTGCCCGGGATGATTTTTCATGTTTTTATTTCTTTGGGTAAGGCATAAATACAATTCTTCATTTTGATAAAAAACGAGTATCAAAACGGCACTGGCATGTATATTATCTGTGTTTACGGGCTTTATAATTTCTCGGTGGGGAGGAGCCATTGTTTTGTGGGCTTTAACTCCCGGCAACCCTGTTTTTAGTGCCTCTTTTATGTCTTCTATTTCAATTTTATACTGCATTTTATTCAAAAGAAATGGCTTCAACGGGCGATATTCTTGAAATAAACATCGACGGCAATATTATCATTGCGGTAATTGCTACCAGAGTACCCACGTTCAAAAGAAAAATATAAAAGAAATTCAGCATTACCGGAACAGTATCGAGATAATAAGATGTTGGGTCGAGTGTGAGAATTCCGGTGAAGTATTGAAATACACATAAACCAATGCCTATTACATTACCCCAAAACAAACCTTTGGCCGATAAAAACACCGTGAGATACATAAATACTTTCCTTACTCGTATGTTAGGATAGCCAAGCGCTTTAAGAATCCCTATCATACGACTGCGTTCAATAATGATAATGAGCAGTCCAGATATCATATTTATGCCGGCAACCGAAACCATTAAAATAATAAGTAGCCATACGTTTAAGTCAAGAATTTCGAGCCAGTCGAACAGTTGTGCATATTTACGGTTAATGCTTACTACTCTAAGCATTGAGATTTCACTTGCATTGTTTAGTGTGGTTTCTCTGAGTGAATTGAAAACAGTTTCAATCTGGTTGAAGTCGTGAATCATGAGTTCGTATCCGCTTATTTCGCTGCTATGCCATCCGTTTAATAGCTGTACATGTCGGAGGTCTCCCAAAACAAATAACTCATCAAATTCTACAAAGTTGGTTCGATATATACCGCTCACTTCGAAGCGCCGGTTACGTGGAGTGGTTTCCCCCTCGTTGAAAAAGTAGCAGTACACATAATCGCCAGTGTTGAGTTGCAACAATTTCGAAATTTTTTCCGAAATAATTACTTCGTCGCTACGTTCTTCGGGTCTTATGTTTGGGATTTTTCCCTCAATCATATTGGATCTGAAAAAGTTCCAGTCGTAATCAATACCTGCACCCTTCATCACAATTCCGTGAATTTCGGTGTCGGTTTTTATAATACCGGGTTTAGTGGCAAAAAACTGTAGGTGTTTTACCTGGTCCGTTTCAAGATATTTGCGAATTAGCGAAGAGTCAACCCTTATGGGGCGTGTTTCGAATGAATAATTTGTGTCGTAATTCACAATTTGGAAGTGCGAACCAAAGCCAATTACTTTTTCTCTGATTTCGTGCTTGAAACCTAATAGCACGGCAACAGCGATAATCATTACTATCAATCCAAGCGAAATGCTGGATACTGCTATTGACACTATTTTGCCGGCAATCCCTTTTTGTTCTCCTTTTTGTGAAAATACTCGTTTTGCTATGTAAAGTTCAGTGTTCAACAGAAATGGTTTAAGTGTGTAAAAATAAAAAAATCGGCATCAATGCCTTGTACTAATCATGTTTTATATTTTGAGGTTTGTAGTTACGGTTTATAAACGGGATAAGTATAATACAAATTACTCCAAAAATAACAATTGCAAGGTTCATGCTCGAGTGTGTTACCAGAGCAAATATCTTTCCGTTCACACTTTCAATTCCATAAAGGCTTAATCCCTTTTCGGCCATAAAATGCCAGGCGCCCATTCCTGCCTGTACCGGAGCCAGCATACTGGCACTTGTCATCACAAAGGTTAATAATGCAGCCGATAAGGGAAGCACTGAAGTGAATTCGAGACTGAAAAATGCCACATAAAGCATCAGAAAATAAAGAGTCCAAATAAAAAAAGTATGAGCAATGTAGGCTTTATAGCGCTTAATTTCAACAATTGATTTAATGCCGTGAATCAGGTTTTTGTAAATTTCTTCAAACTTGTTTCTTTTCCCTCTTTTTTTGACAATGTAAATATACAAGGTAATTCCGGCAATTATTGCAACAAGTAACAGCCATAATAGCGGAGATTTCAATATGTTTTTCAGGTTAGCAGTAATTTGCTCATTTTCATTTAGAAACCCCATTATTCTATCAAATTCAATCACAAAGGCTAAGAGCACAAAAAGCACAAGCATAATCATGTCAACTATCCGTTCTGAAATAACCGTTCCCAAAAGCTTCGAGAATGGAATTTTCTCGTACTTCGAAAGCAGTCCACAGCGAATAAACTCGCCCATGCGAGGCAATAGTATATTCATAAAATACGAAGCCATTACAGCAATGAAGGCATTGATGGTGCGTGGTTTTTCATTGAGAGGTTCAAGTGCAATTTTCCAGCGTAATGTTCGGCTTATGTGGCTCAATAAACCTAAAAAGGCCATTAGTATCAGCCACAAATAGTTTACCTCGTATAATACAGTGTTCCAAATATTCGAAAAATCCTGTTCCCTGTATACCAACCAAAATAATAATATACCTATGGAAAAAAATAGAGAATATTTAATGATGTTGAATATCTTTTTCTTCAAAATGAGCTTGTTTATTAGATGCTTTGTTAATTTTGCAAAATACAAATTTAGAAATTTGTTTCATAGGGGAGTGGTTCCGGTACCACAAAATGATTTATATAATTAAGTATGGCAATTGTAAGAGCAAAAAAAAATCTGGGGCAGCATTTTCTTGCTGACGTTTCAATTGCCCGAGAAATTGTTGACAGCTTATCAAATCAGTATTCCAATGTATTGGAAATTGGTCCCGGAATGGGTGTTTTAACCCAATTCTTATTTCAGGATTCGCAACTTAGCGTGTTAGCTGTTGATGTTGATCGTGAATCGGTTTCGTATTTAAAAGAGCATTATCCGCAGCACGCTGAACAAATTATTCATGGTGATTTTTTACAGTTGAATTTAGAATCGGTTTTTGAAGGTGAGAAATTCGCAGTTTTAGGAAATTTCCCATACAATATTTCATCGCAAATATTTTTTAAGGTAATTGAATGTCGCGAACGTGTGCCCGAAGTAGTATGTATGTTGCAAAAAGAAGTGGCCGAGCGTTTGGCTGCAAAACCTGGTTCAAAAACCTATGGGATTTTAAGCGTATTGCTACAGGCCTATTATCATATCGAATATCTTTTTACGGTGCACGAGCATGTGTTTAAACCACCACCCAAAGTGAAATCGGCGGTAATTCGTCTGCTTCGGAATAACACGCAGAAGCTTGACTGTGACGAAGTGCTTTTCAAAAGGGTTGTGAAAACGGCATTCAACCAGCGTAGGAAAATGATTCGTAATAGTTTAAAAGGCATGGTAACTCAGGAAAATTTTACGCATCCCTATATGGAAGAACGGCCTGAGCAATTGAGTGTTGACGATTTTGTGATTTTGACTAATGCCATTGAAAAAGCCATGTGAAAACACTTTGTTTTTCTTTGCTAGTTTTAAAAATCATTGGTATTTTCAAACAAATTTTTGAATGCACCCTGAATGCTTTTAGGTTGAGGTTTTTTCAGGTATTTAAAAACAGTTAATATTATTATAATGAGTGAATTAAAAAAAATTAAATCGGCACTGATTTCAGTGTTTCATAAAGAGAGACTTGATGAAATTGTAGCCCAACTTAATAAGCTTGGTGTAACAATGTATTCAACCGGTGGAACTAAGGACTTCATTGAAGGCTTAGGTCTTAAGGTCAAAACCGTGGAAGAGTTAACCTCGTACCCTTCAATTTTAGGAGGAAGAGTAAAAACTTTGCATCCAAAAGTATTTGGTGGCATTTTAGCCCGACGCGAAAACTCTAACGATATAGAGCAAATGGTTCAATACGAAATTCCCGAAATCGATTTGGTTATTGTTGACCTTTATCCTTTCGAAAATACTGTAGCATCGGGAGCTTCGCATGCCGAGATTATTGAGAAAATTGATATTGGTGGAATTTCATTGATCAGGGCTGCCGCCAAAAACTTCAAGGATGTAATTATCGTGCCCTCGCAAAACGAATACGATTCGTTGCTTGAACTTTTGAAGCAAAAAAGTGGCAGCTCCGAAATTGCCGACCGTGAAGAGTTTGCGAGAAAAGCATTTGCTGTATCGTCGCATTACGATAGCGCAATTTTCAATTACTTCAGCAAGGACAACGACGATATGTTCAGAGCTAGCTTCAACGAAAGTAAGGTGATGCGTTATGGCGAAAACCCACACCAACGTGGTGTTTTTTATGGCAAACTCGATGCTCTTTTCGACAAATTGAACGGTAAAGAGATATCATATAACAACCTGCTTGATATTGATGCTGCGATTAACTTAATTGACGAGTTTGAAGAAACTACTTTTGCAATATTGAAGCATAACAATGCATGCGGATGTGCATCGAGAGAGAAATTGGCCGATGCATGGAGAGAAGCGCTTGCCGGAGACCCCGTTTCAGCCTTTGGTGGCATTTTAGTCACTAATGCCAAAGTGGATGCCGAAACTGCGGCTGAAATTCATAAGCTTTTCTTCGAAGTAATAATTGCACCCGCATACGACAATGATGCCCTGGAAATACTCAAATCGAAGAAAAACCGTATCGTTTTACTCCGTAAAGAAACGATGCTGCCCGGAACTCAATTCCGCAGCGTGTTAAACGGAGTATTGATGCAGGACAAGGACATAAAGCAGGAAACTGCCGAAGAACTTCAGCCTGTGACCAAAATTGCACCCGATTCCAATGTGGTTGACGACCTGCTGTTTGCAAATAAATTAGTAAAACAATCAAAATCGAACACAATTGTGCTGGCCAAAAACAAACAGCTTTTAGCCAGTGGGGTAGGCGAAACCTCACGTGTTGATGCGTTGAAGCATGCCATAGAAAAAGCCGAAAGCTTTGGATTCGACCTCAAAGGTGCGGTAATGTCTTCCGATGCATTCTTCCCTTTTTCCGACTGTGTGGAAATAGCATACAAGGCTGGAATTGAAAGCGTAATTCAACCCGGTGGGTCAATACGTGATCAAGACTCTGTCGATTTTTGTAACGATCATAACATGATAATGGTATTCACCGGTACACGCCACTTTAAACACTAGAAGATTATGGGCTTATTTTCATTTTTAACACAAGAGGTAGCAGTTGACCTTGGAACTGCAAACACAATTATAATTCACAACGATAAAATTGTTGTGGACGAACCATCGATAGTAACCATCGATTTAAAAACCGATAAAATGGTTGCCATTGGCGAAAAAGCTCGTCAAATGCAGGGGAAAACCCACTCAAATCTTAAAACCATCAGACCTTTGCGCGATGGTGTAATTGCGGATTTTAATGCCGCCGAACAAATGATTCGGGGTATGATTAAAATGATAAATACTCCGAACAGACTTTTTCCGCCTGCATTGAAAATGGTGGTTTGTATTCCCTCAGGAAGTACCGAGGTAGAACTACGTGCTGTACGCGATTCATCGGAGCATGCCGGAGCCCGCGAAGTTTTTCTTATTTACGAGCCCATGGCAGCAGCAATAGGAATTGGTATCGATGTGGAAGCTCCCGAAGGTAATATGATTGTTGATATAGGTGGTGGGACAACCGAAATTGCGGTGATTTCGCTCGGAGGTATCGTAACTAACAAATCGATACGTATAGCCGGCGACGACCTCACATCCGATATCATGGAGTACATGAGACACCAGCACAACATCAAAGTGGGCGAACGTACTGCCGAAGAAATTAAATTGAACGTGGGCGCTGCTTTGTCTGAACTTGAAGAACCTCCTGTTGATTACATTGTGAGGGGACCAAACCAAATGACAGCGCTGCCGGTTGAAGTGCCTGTTTCATACCAGGAAATTGCGCATTGTCTCGACAAATCAATCTCGAAAATTGAAACCGCAATTCTTAGCGCTCTGGAACAAACACCTCCCGAGCTTTATGCCGATATCGTTAATCGTGGCATTTATCTTGCAGGTGGTGGAGCATTGCTTAGGGGACTCGATAAACGACTTGCAGATAAAATAAATATTCCTTTCCATATTGCCGAAGACCCGCTTAGAGCTGTGGCAAGAGGTACCGGAATTGCACTGAAAAATGTTGATAAATTTTCATTCTTAATCCGATAACAGGTAGCTTAATACTCTCTTGTATCGAATGTTTGTATTATGTATTCACTATATGACAACTTAAAATAAACTTACACTTGTGAGAGGCTTATTGAACTTTCTGGTAAAGTATCATGTGTTGTTTTTGTTCCTGTTTATTCAGTTGGTGTGTATCACACTAATCGTCAGGTACAACAGCTTTCACCGTGTGAATTTTCTAAACTCGTCGAATACCGTTACCGGTAAAATTTTTGAAAACTATATCGGCGTTGTGAACTACTTTTCGTTACGAAAAATTAACGATGATCTAGCTCGAGATAACACACTCTTGCGACGAGAATTGCAGGCCGTTAAGCTTGCCGATATTGATCTTACTCTTGAGCGCAGGGCTAATCCCGATTTATTCAATGCTATATCGGCTCAGGTGATTAATAATTCGGTTAATAAGCAATATAACTACATAACCTTGAATAAGGGGACAAGCCATGGAGTGAAACCCGATATGGGAGTAATTGGCTCCGATGGGGCTGTTGGAGTGGTCATTAATGTAAGCAAGAATTACTCAACCGCTTTGTCGATTTTAAACAGCCGGTGGTCGGTGAGTTCTAAACTCGAAAAATCGAATCATTTTGGTCCTTTGCGTTGGGACGGGAACGACCCAGGGGTAGTGGCCTTAGAAGAAATTCCATACCACGTGCATGTTGCGGTAGGCGAAAAGGTTATTACCAGTGGGTATTCTGCTATTTTCCCCGAGGGTATACCCGTGGGTAAAGTGAAAAGCGTGGAACATCGCGAAGGCGATACTTTTCAAAAAATATGGGTGGAATTATCGACCGATTTTCGCAGCCTGACTTTTGTTGATGCCGTTGAAAATGTGAATAAATTTGAGCAGATTGAATTGGAAGAACTAATGAAAGATGAATAAAGGAGCAATTTGGTATATTACCTTGTTTGTTGTGGTGGTACTGGTTCAGGTACTTTTCATGAACAACATTCAGTTTAGCGGTCTGGTTAATCCCTATTTCTATGTGCTTTTTATATTGCTTATGCCATTAAATACGCCGCGTTATGTATTATTGCTACTTGGTTTTTTGTTGGGGATAGTAATCGATATTTTTGTAAATACTCCGGGCATTCATGCTTCTTCATCTGTTTTTATGGCTTTTATGCGTCCTTTTGTAATTAATGCTTCGAATGTCGACGATAGCGATAAAATGATTATACCGTCGATTTCAAATATTGGATTTTCATGGTTTTTGAAATATGCAGGAATACTTATAATGCTTCATCATGTTTTCTTGTTTTTTGTTGAAATATTTACATTCAGCGGCTTTATCAACACGCTTATGCGAGCCGTACTAAGCTCTCTTTTTTCATTAGTTTTTGTTGTAATTAGTCAATTTTTGATATTCCGAAAATAATATATCGAAGTGGATAGCTACTCTAAAAGAAAAAATATTGTCATTTTGATTTTTGTATTGGTAGGTATGGCTTTTATTTTTAAACTATTCAGCTTACAAATACTCGATAAAAAATACAAAAATATTGCTACCCGAAACGTGTTGCGCGAGGTGGTGAATTATCCTTCGCGTGGCTTAATTTACGATCGCAACAAACAGTTAATGGTTTACAATCAGGCTGCATACGACTTAATGGCTATCCCTCGTGAAATTGGAACGTTCGATACGCTCAGGCTTTGTTCCATGTTGGGAATTCATCCTGAGAACCTAAATCGCGAATTGCAAAAGGCTAAACAGTATTCATGGTATAGGCCTTCGATTATTGCCAGGCAAATTTCGCCCGAAAACTATGCTGTTTTGCAGGAACATATGTATCATTATCCTGGGTTTTACTTCCAAACACGTACCCTGCGAAGATACGCTTATAATGTAGGAGCCCATGTTTTAGGCTATGTGGGAGAAGTGAATCGGAATATGCTGAATAGCGACAGTTATTATTTAATGGGCGATTATTATGGCGTTACAGGCCTCGAAAACACCTACGAAACATACATGAGGGGAGAAAAAGGGGCTAGCTTTTTTTTGGTTGATGTGCACAACCGTGTTAAAGGGACTTACGATAAAGGTCGGCTCAATGTACAGCCGATTAAAGGAAAAGATTTGGTGACTACTCTTGATGTGCAGTTGCAACAATACGGAGAACTACTCATGAACAACAAATCGGGTAGCGTGGTGGCAATAGAACCATCGACGGGCGAAATTTTAGCCTTGGTTACTTCGCCCACATACCAACCCGAAGAAATGGTCGGCCGTAATCGTTCCGATAATTTTCCAAAGCTGGCCGCCGACACTTTGTTGCCACTTTACAACAGGGCAGTAAGGGCAATGTATCCCCCGGGCTCAACCTTCAAAATGATAAACGCTTTAATTGCCTTGCAGGAAAAAGCTATTACACCTCGAACACGATTTATGTGTAACCATGGTTACCATATAGGTTCGTTTTCTATGCGTTGTACTCACGATCATGAATTTACCCTTACTCCCTCGATAGCACGTTCATGCAATGCTTATTATGCCCATGCATTCAGACGCACGCTTGAAGCACCTCAGTTTAGAAATGTACGAGAGGGATATGAAAAATGGCAAGAACATGTGCTAAGCTTTGGCTTTTCTCAAAAAATAAGTAAAGAATTTAGCGAAGAATTGAGCGGTTTAATACCCGATGCAAATTACTATCAGGAGCGTGTTTTTCCGCATTCGCGTTGGAGAGCGCTACCCATTATTTCACTTTCGATAGGTCAGGGTGAAATAATGACAACTCCCTTGCAAATGGCCAATTATGCAGCTATCTTGGCAAACAGAGGTTATTATTATACTCCACATTTAGTGAAAGAAATTGAAGACGAAACTATCGATAATGAGTTTGTTTCACGACACTATACCACAATTGATTCCATTTATTTCGATTTGATTCTCGACGGAATGGAGCATGTAATGAGTGTGGAACACCGCGGAACAGGTGCCGGCTCCTTTGTGCCGGGCATAAGCATTTTAGGCAAAACAGGAACTGCTGAAAACCCGCACGGTGCCGACCACTCTACCTTTATTGCGTTTGCACCCAGAGATAGTCCACAGATTGCCATTGCCGTTTATGTTGAAAACGGTAAATGGGGGAGTACTTTTGCTGCACCAATAGCAAGCCTTATGATTGAAATGTATTTGAAGGGTTTAATACAGCCTTCAAGAAAAAATTTGGAGAAAAGAATGCTAGAGTCAAACCTTCTTTTTCCTGATGAACCAGGATTTGTAAAAGTAGAATAACGTGAGTAGAAGTAACACATGGGAAAACCTCGATTGGATTACCATTTTGGTATATCTGTTTTTAATTGTTGCCGGATGGCTTAACATCTATTCTGCTGCCTATGTTGAAAATGCAGGTAGTGTGATTAATATCGACAGTCAGTATGGCAAACAGATGATATGGATAGTATTTAGTCTTATTCTAGGGTTCTTTGTATTGGTTTCCGATAGTAAGTTCTTTGTGTCGTTCAGCTATGTGCTGTATGGCATAACCATCTTGCTTCTTATTGCAGTGCTTTTTTTCGGGCGTGAGGTTAATGCTTCAAAATCGTGGTTTGTGATTGGAGGGTTTGCGTTTCAACCGGCCGAACTGGCTAAACTTGGTACTGCACTTGCGGTGGCGCGCATTATAAGCTCTCATGGTTTTAACTTTAACAAATATAAAAAGTTGTTATCATTGTTGCTGGTAATTTTATTGCCTGTAGTACTTATATTTCTTCAAAACGATGCCGGTTCTGCTATCGTTTATGCCGTTTTTATTCTTCCCTTTTTCAGAGAAGGAATGTCGGGTTTGATTTTATTCTTTGGTGTTTTTTTTGCACTAATATTTATTCTTTCCATAGTGGTTGAACCCATTGTGCTTTTGATATTAATTATTGCAGCTGCAATGCTTACGGTTTTAATTCTGAGGCGAAAGTGGTCTGATATTTTATATGCGCTTGTATTAAACGGAAGTCTGTTTCTTTTATTTTGGCTTCTCGTTTTTCTTGCAAAAGATTCACAACCCGATTCCTATTTCATCTTGCTCTATTCTTCATTGCTATCATCGGGTATATTGTTAGTATATGGGTTTTTTCTAAAATTGAAGCAGGTTATTGTAATATGCGGCATTTTTTTGGCATCGGTGCTTTTCTCGTTAACTGTTGATTACGCGTTCGATAACATGCTGCAGTCACATCAGCAATCGCGTATCAATCATTTGCTTGGAGTAGAATTCGATCCCCTAGGGTCGGGGTATAATGTAAATCAATCGAAAATAGCAATTGGTTCGGGAGGTTTAATGGGGAAAGGCTTTTTAAACGGAACTCAAACCAAGTACGATTTTGTCCCCGAACAAAGTACTGATTTTATTTTCTGTACCGTAGGAGAAGAGTGGGGGTTTGTGGGAACCTCGCTCGTTGTATTGGCTTTTGTCTTTTTGTTGATTCGCTTAATAATTATTGCCGAAAGGCAACGCTCAGTGTTTAGCCGGGTTTTTGGATATTCTGTGGCTTCTATTCTCTTTTTCCACTTCAGTATAAATATTGGAATGACCATTGGTCTGGCTCCGGTTGTGGGAATACCTTTGCCATTTTTCAGTTATGGAGGATCTTCTCTATGGGGTTTCACACTCTTAATCTTCATTTTACTGAAGCTTGATACTAACCGTCGCGAACAACTTCACTAATCTTATAGGCTGCTTTTGCATATTAATTACTTGTTATCTTGTTAGTAGTGTGATTTTTGTTATTTTTTTGCCTGCCGTTTTTTATTAAATTTGCACTCCTTTTTGAGAAATCAATAGTTTTTCTTCGTTTAGAAGTGAGTTCTTTTAATAAAAAAATATAGATTGATGGAGTATAAAGCATATAATTTACATAATTTCAAGGCAATTCCACAAATTCAAAAGCTTACACTTGAGCAGCAAATGCATATTGAAGTGGTGGGAAGTGTTTTACCATTCAAAGTTAGTAACTACATAATTGATGAACTTATTGACTGGGATAACTTTGAATCTGACCCGTTTTTTATACTTAATTTTCCACAAAAAGAAATGCTCATCGATGAGCACTATAACACAATAAAAAATCTTATTGCAAATAATGCCGAAAAATCGGTTTTGAAAGAAGAAATTGAAAAAATCAGGCTTTCATTAAACCCTGATCCGGCTGGTCAACAATACAATGTTCCTGAATTAGATGGTGAATCTTTAACCGGCATACAGCATAAGTATGACGAAACCATGCTTTTTTTTCCCAGTCAGGGGCAAACCTGCCACGCCTATTGTACATTTTGTTTCAGATGGCCGCAGTTTGCACTCAACGAGTTCAAGTTTGCTATGAAAGAGGCCGATTTGATGATTAGCTACCTGAAAGAACACCCCGAAATAAGCGATGTGCTATTTACAGGAGGCGATCCGGCAGTAATGAAAACCAAGTTATTCGAATATTATTTCAATGCACTGCTTGATGCTGATATACCTCATCTTAAAACTATTCGTATAGGAACAAAAGCTCTTTCGTATTGGCCATATCGCTTTACTACCGACGATGATGCCGATGATTTAATTCGCCTTTTCGAAAAGGTGATAAGCCGGGGCATAAGCATAAGCGTGATGGCTCACTTCAACCATCACAGAGCACTTGAAACAATGGCAGTAAAGCAGGCCGTAACACGATTGATTAGTGCAGGGGTGCAAATCAGAACCCAGTCGCCCGTACTCAATCACATCAATGCCGACGGCGATGTTTGGGCAAAAATGTGGCGTAAGCAAGTTGACTTGGGGCTTATTCCATATTATATGTTTGTGGCACGCGATACCGGAGCTCAGGATTATTTTGCAGTCGATCTCAATACTGCATTCGAAATATACAACAAAGCCTATAATCAGGTAAGTGGTATTTGCCGCACAGTAAGAGGACCTAGTATGTCAAGCGATCCCGGCAAAGTGCACATTATTGGTGTTACCGAAGTGAACGGAGAAAAGGTTTTTGCTTTACGGTTTATTCAGGCGCGTAACTCAGAGTGGGTTAATAAAATATTTTTTGCAAAATATCGGCCTGATGCTTACTGGCTTAGCGATCTTGAGCCCGCTTTCGGTGAAAAGGAATTCTTCTTTATCCAGGAGCTTAATGAGATGAGACAAAGTCAGCATGACCTTTGCCATTCAGAAGGGGTACACTAATAATAATTGTTGATTTTCAGTTTGATAAATAATTCATCTTTACTCTTTGATACAAGTGAGTTTTATCAAAAGAAGTGTTTTTGAAATGTTAATAAATGTTAATCGACTGACTCTTTGGTTTGTGTGTTCCCGTTTATCTTTCTGATAAATATGCTTTTGGTGTTTTTTTCTTTTAAATTTGATAGATAACACCTAAAACATATGTAACATGGCACACTTTAATGAATTCATGAATCAGGTAATTTCCCGTAATCCGGGTGAACTTGAATTTCATCAGGCAGTAAGAGAATTTGTTGAATCGGTTTGGAGTATCTACGAAAAAAATCCACGTTATAAAGAAGCTAAAATTCTTGAAAGGCTTGTTGAACCAGAGAGGGTAATAATTTTCAGGGTGCCTTGGGTCGACGATCGTGGAGAGGTGCAAATTAACCGCGGTTACAGGGTTCAGTTCAACAGTGCTATTGGTCCATACAAAGGTGGAATACGTTTTCACCCTACGGTAACTCTTAGCGTGTTGAAGTTTTTAGGATTTGAACAAACCTTTAAAAATGGGCTTACCACATTACCCATGGGGGGCGGAAAGGGTGGTTCCGACTTTAGCACTAAAGGAAAATCAGACAACGAAATAATGAGGTTTTGCCAGAGTTTCATGACTGAAATGGCAAGACATATTGGACCAAATACCGATGTGCCGGCAGGTGATATTGGCGTAGGAGGCCGCGAAATTGGATACATGTTTGGGCAGTATAAGCGTTTGAAAAACGAATTTACAGGCGTGTTTACCGGAAAAGGATTAACTTATGGAGGTAGTGTAATTAGGCCAGAAGCTACAGGTTTTGGAGCCGTGTATTTTGTGCAACACATGTTGAACGAAATGGGAAAAGATGTAGAAGGGCTCACATTCTCTGTTTCGGGATTTGGTAATGTGGCATGGGGTGCCATTGCCAAAATTAACGAGTTGGGAGGTAAGGTTGTAACCATATCGGGACCCGATGGTTATGTGTACGATAAAGACGGAATTGACGGTGAGAAAGTAGATTATTTGCTCGAGTTACGCGCTAGCAACAACGACATTGTGGCTCCTTATGCCGCCGAGTTTGGCGCCGAGTTTATCCCGGGTAAACGCCCATGGGAACAGCCCGTTGATGTAGCTATACCCTGCGCCTGCGAAAACGAACTCAACTTAGAAGATGCCGAATTTCTGGTGAAGAATAATTGTATGCTGGTGGCCGAAGCTTCCAACATGGGATGTACTGCCGATGCTGCCACGTTCTTGAATAAACACATTGTATTCGCACCGGGTAAAGCAGTTAATGCCGGAGGAGTAGCCGTTTCGGGCCTCGAAATGACACAAAACTCCATGCGCTTAAACTGGACTCGCGAAGAGGTTGACGAAAAGCTTAAATTAATAATGGGAAATATTCACGAAACCTGCATGAGATACGGGAAACGCCCCAACAAAACAGATTATGTGATTGGAGCAAATGTTGGCGGTTTTATAAAGGTTACCGAAGCAGTTTTAGCGCAAGGTGTTATTTAATTTACTATCCATTTTAAATAGTGCATAATTTCTCTTACATTTATAGGCAGAATAAATGTAAGCTTATGTCATTTTCATTAAAACAAATCGAATTCGATCGACAAATTGATTTGGCTCAAATCAGAGAATTTCGGAAAATTCAGAAAATTGAAATTCTCAATGAGCTTTACACTAAATACATGCATTTGGTTTACGGTGTGGCATTGAAAAATAGTCAAAGTCGGGATAATGCTAAAGAAATAGTATCAAAAGTTTTCGATTTATTCAAAAGTGAAGTCGAACAAAAGGAAATTGACGATTTGAGAAACTGGTTATACCAAACAACCGTAAGTGTTTGTTCAGATTAGGACGTAAGGGATTAATCAGCAATTGAGTTGAAAGAAATTATGCATTTGATTAAATGGCAAAAATTGAAAATAATAACGAAGAATTAAATATTCTAATTCGCTTTCTACAGCAAAAAACTTCAGAGTCGGAAAACAAGGCTATTGAAGACGTAATAAAGTATGATCTTTTTTTATCTGATGCTGTAAATGGTATGTCAGCCCACGAAACTTCTGATATGCTGTCAGATCTTAATTCGGTATATAAATCACGATTTGTAAGTGGGCAAAACAAACTATTATATGTTTTTTTACTAGCTGTAGTTATCTTACTTGTGGGATTTATTCTTCTTTTTAACAACCAGGTAGCCGATATTGATAATTTGGCAGGTGATGAGCAGATTCATTTTGATTCGAAAGCTGCCGATGAACGTGTGGTAGCCGATTCATTCCTGATTGCTGGCGATTCAATCGTGCACGAAAATGATGAAGTCGATAGGACAGTTATTGCTGTGGAAGATTTTATGGATGAACCGGAAATGGATAGAGCAAATGTTCGTGCAGCCCCGGTTAATGAGCCTCTTGAAGAACAAGCAGAAAGTTCTGCTGCTAAGACAAGACGTGAAGAAAAGAAGCCAGTTGAAATTGAGGTGGTTGAGCTTGATTCAGAGCCTGAAGAAGAGATCGAAGCTGAGGGGTCTGTAGTTAGCGTTCAGTTGCAACAAATAAATAATGCACCAAATGCTTTAGCGCTTGGAGTGAATTCAGCCGGGCCTGTTTCATTAATTGAATTAGAATCTTTGAGCGAATCTGCCAATGTTTTTGAAGATGAAGCAAGCAAAGAATTATCTCAAGAAATACAAAATGCAGCAGCTGAGCCTGTAATAGGGTTTTCAGAATACGATGCCTATTTAAATGAGAATATGGTTTATCCGCCCTCCGAAGAGCGACAAAGGCGACAGGTGTTAAGGGTGCAATTTGAAATTGATGAGCAAGGTAATCCTCGTAACTATGAGTTTTCGCGTTCACCTGAAAACCTCGATTTTCAGTATGAGGTAATTCGCTTGATTGAAAATGGTCCACAATGGCAGCCTGCATACAGCGATGGTCTTCCGGTCAAGGACCTGGTTGATATGCGCATTGTATTCAGGCCATAAAAAAAAGGTGCATCGTTTTGCAATGCACCTTTCCGTGAAATATGATCTGAATTTTATTTCTTAATATTAATTTTTAAACCGAGTTCGTCAAGCTGTTCTTGAGTAATAGGCGAAGGCGATTCTATCATTATATCTCTTCCCGAATTGTTTTTAGGGAAAGCAATCACATCGCGTATCGAATCAAGTCCGGCAAATAGGCTCACCAGTCTGTCGAAACCAAAAGCGATACCGGCATGTGGAGGAGCGCCATATTTGAATGCATTCATCAAGAAACCAAACTGTGCCTCAGCTTGTTCTTTTGTAAAACCTAAAAGGTTGAACATTTTTGCTTGTAATGCGCTGTCGAATATACGAACCGAACCTCCACCAATTTCAACACCGTTTATCACTAAGTCGTAGGCATTGGCTCTCACTGCACCCGGATTAGTGTTAAGCATTTCAAGGTCTTCGGGCTTTGGTGCCGTAAACGGATGGTGCATTGCATGAAACCTTTTGGTGTCCTCGTCCCACTCCAAGAGTGGAAAGTCGGTAACCCACATAGGTTTAAATGTGTTTTTGTCCAAAAGTCCAAGCTGCTTGCCCATTTCGAGACGTAAGGCACTCATTTGTTGTAGTGTGCATGTTTTTTCGCCCGATAAAAGCAACAGTAAATCGCCCGGTTTTGCATTGCAGGCTTCGACCCACGTTTTTAAGTCGTTTTGGTCGTAAAATTTATCAACCGACGATTTAAAAGTGCCATCGGTATTGTATTTTACGTATACCATTCCTTTTGCTCCAACTTGCGGGCGCTGTACAAATTTTGTCAGCTCGTCAAGTTGCTTACGGCTGTAATCGGCTGCCCCGTCAACTGCAATTGCCACAATATATTCGGCCGAATTGAAAATACCGAAATCTTTGCCCTTCGCTATTTCCGTCATATTGTTAAAAATCATCCCAAAACGCATATCGGGTTTGTCGCTACCGTATTTTTCCATGGCTTCGGCATAGGGCATACGTACAAATGTTCCGGGGTCTATTCCTTTAAGTAGTTTGAAAAGATGACGGGTGAGCCCCTCGAATGTTTCCAGTACATCGTTTTGTTCCACAAAGGCCATTTCGCAGTCAATTTGGGTAAATTCGGGTTGGCGGTCGGCACGCAGGTCTTCGTCTCGGAAGCATTTCACAATTTGGTAGTAGCGGTCGAACCCGGCAACCATAAGTAATTGCTTAAATACCTGAGGGCTTTGCGGAAGAGCATAAAATTCACCCTGATTCATGCGAGAGGGTACAATAAAATCGCGGGCACCTTCGGGTGTCGATTTAATGAGTACCGGAGTTTCAGTTTCAATAAATTGTTGGGCATCGAGGTAATTGCGAATTGCAACAGCCATTTTTGAACGAAGCACCAGATTTTCCCTCACCACATCGCGTCGTAAATCGAGGTAGCGGTATTTCATTCGGAGCTCGTCTCCTCCATCAGTGTCGGTTTGAATAGTAAATGGTGGAACTGCCGATGGGCTGAGTATGGTTAATTCTGTAATATCAACTTCTACATCACCTGTAGGTATTTTTGAATTTTTGCTTTCACGTTCAAGAACCTTCCCTGTTGCCTGTATCACAAATTCACGCCCCAAATCATCAACCTGTTGTTGGAGGCTCTTTGTTGCTTTTTCGTCAATAACCAGCTGGGTAATTCCATAACGGTCGCGCAGGTCTATAAAAGTCATTCCCCCTAGTCGCCTTACGCGTTGTATCCAACCGCTAAGAGTTACTTCTGATCCGCTATGCTCTTTTCGTAATTCGCCGCAAGTATGTGTTCTGTACATTTTCGATAAATTTTCTGTTTGGCTGCTAAAATAATAAGAATTAAGCAACCCTTAATGTAGTTGCTTCAAAATAATACTTCAACAGGGTACAATTTTTATACCTGCCAATATTTAAAATTTCGAAAACGAAGACTTTTTGTATTTACGGTTACAATAATATTTTCCAGTTAGTGCTAAATTAAATGAAAAATACAAGTGAAAACAACAATATACAGCCCCCAAGCGATTAATGTTAAACCCGAAAAAAGTAAACTTTGCGATCGTTTTTTTAATGAAACAATCCCTACTTGCACAATGCTCATCATAATGTTAAGTTTTAAGTGTTCCCCGTACTTAAAAAACCTCAGTTTATTTTCCGCTTTAAATATATGAAATAAAAATCCCATTTTGCAAAAAGAATTCATGTTATTTTAATATTGTACAAACGATAAAATCATTTTATATACTTATCCAGTTGAATTTTAAATAGAAAAAATCCCATTTTGCAATGCTTTCGAAAAAATCATCTCAAATTATGTAACTTGCGGACGTAAATATTTTAACACTTATTGATGATGATTGAACCTTTTTCCGACGAGTATTTTATGCGTCGTGCTCTTGAACAAGCAAAAATTGCTTTTGATAGAGGTGAAATTCCTGTAGGTTGTATAATTGTTTGTAACAATCAGATAGTTGCCTCGGCACACAATTATACACAAACCTTAAACGATGTTACGGCGCATGCCGAAATGCAAGCCATAACTGCAGCTGCAAATATGCTTGGAGGAAAATATCTCACTAATTGTGTAATGTATGTAACACTGGAACCATGTGCAATGTGTGCTTCGGCTTTAGGGTGGTCGCAAATCAGCAAGATAGTGTACGGAGCTACTGATGCTAAAAAGGGTTACCAAATATATGCCCCTAAGGTGTTGCATCCAAAAACAGAGATTGTTACAGGTGTGTTGCAATACGAATCGGAACAAATACTTAAACTTTTTTTTGCTTCAAAAAGAAATTAGCTTGAAGCAATTTTTTAGCAATAATATTTACTATTGTTATAAATATATGTAACTTGAAACGAGATTTATAGACCATTAACCCCTTTAAAAAATCTCATTATGAAAAAACCACTTGTTACTATTAAACTTCGAGTTTTTACTCGTGACATGATCGCATTTTACAGTGCGAATCCAGCTTATGGAACAAAAGAAGAACCTTATCCTGCCGATTTTTTCTGTCAGTTAATTTCATCCACAGCGATGTTTTATGGGCCGCTTAAAAATATTTTGTTGTTCCAGAATGACACAATCTACCGGTGGGTAATTGAGTCGGATAAAGGCGAACCGCTTAAATTTAGAATAACAAGCGATACGCCTGAAATGGATATGGAAATGATTACCGACAAACCAAGCAATGAAAAGTGGAAAAAAGTGTTTAAAAACGCACCACAAATGGAAAAATCGGGAATTATAAAAGTGAAAAGTAAGGATATTAACAGCAATAGCTTTGAGCTGGAAACCTCGAGTAATGTAAAAGATGGGGGAAAAATGAAATATTCATTTAATTTTGAATTTGAAAATGATAAGGGAGAATTAAAATACGGGCAAATTGATCCACATGGTGACACGTACCCGCCACCCTTTGGAGAGCCTTAATAGATTTTTGATGAAGAGTTTTTTATTTTTTATATTCATAGCGATACTCTTTGCCGGTGGATTTGCGAATTCTCCGGCTTTTATTGATTCAATGAAAATTGAAGTCGATAATCCTAATATTCCTTTTGAACAGAGAATAACAACACTTCTTAGATTGTCGTATTATTCAATAAGCGAGCCTGAACAAGCAATATTCTACGGGAATCAGGCATTGAAACTGGCTCAGAAAAATGGTGCAAAGTCACAATGTGCCTATGCCTATGGCTACATTGGCCGTGCAAAGAGCAACATGGGTAATTATCTAGAAGCAATTGAAGCCTTTTCAATGTCAGCGAATCTTTTTCGCGAGAGTGAAATGCAACACGAAGAAGGATATGCATTATCTGCAATTGCCACCATTTTTTCGCGCAACAATGATGATTTTAACGCCATTAATTACAATAAACTTGCTCTGGATATTTTCGAGAATAATCACGACTCTGCCAGTATTGCTACCATATTGCTAAATATGGGTGAAAGTTACCGGGGAGTCAAAAGAAACGACAGTGCTGAATATTATTTAAATAAAGCACTTTCGATTTTAAAAGATATTAGTCATTCTAATGACTCGCGCATTGAAGATAATATTTGGTTGGTAAAT
>SKHV01000209.1 GCA_007116765.1 Prolixibacteraceae bacterium
ACATGGTAATTATTTCTAATTTTGTGCGTTTATTATATTTTAAAATTGTTTAATGGAATTTGTACTCGAACATACAGCAAGCTCGTCAAGTGCGCGCGCAGGTGAAATAAAAACTGCTCATGGCAATATTCAAACCCCTATTTTTATGCCGGTAGGTACTGCCGGTTCTGTAAAAGGGGTGCATGTGAAAGAGCTTGAAGATGACATAAAAGCTCAAATTATATTAGGCAATACTTATCATTTGTATTTGCGCCCCGGTATGCCGGTAATTGAAGCTGCCGGTGGGCTGCATAAATTCAATGGGTGGAATAAACCAATATTGACTGACAGTGGGGGCTTTCAGGTTTTTTCGTTGGGCGACATTCGTAAGCTCACCGAAGAAGGTGTAAAGTTTCAGTCGCACATCGATGGTTCTTATCATATGTTCAGTCCCGAAAATGCAGTCAATATTCAACGTTCAATAGGTGCCGACATCATTATGGCCTTTGATGAATGCACCCCCGGCAATGCCGATTACGACTATGCAAAAAAATCGCTCGAATTGACTCAGAGATGGTTGCACCGTTGTATGAATCAAATGGAAAAAACCAGTCCGCTTTACGGATATTCGCAATCGCTGATGCCTATTGTGCAGGGATGTGTTTACCCTGATTTGAGAAGGGCAGCAGCCGAATATGTGAAGTCGCTTAATGCCGATGCATATGCAATTGGAGGTTTGGCGGTTGGTGAAAAAGAAGAGGTAATGTACGAAATGATTGAGGTTGTAAATGCAGTACTGCCCGAAAATAAGCCCCGCTATTTAATGGGAGTGGGTACTCCGGTAAATATACTCGAAGCAATCGATCGCGGCGTGGATATGTTCGATTGTGTAATGCCTACACGCAACGGACGTAATGGGATGCTTTTTACTAAGCGCGGAATAATAAATATCAGGAACAAAAGATGGGAAAGCGACTTTACCCCTGTTGATCCTGAGGGTACGTCGTATGTCGATCGTCAATACAGCAGGGCCTATTTAAGGCACTTAATTATATCGAAAGAAATGCTAGGAGCACAAATTGCAAGTATCCATAACCTGGCATTTTACTTGTGGCTGGTTGGCGAAGCCCGTAAACAAATTCTGAACAATAATTTTAAATCGTGGAAAAACGACATGATAAAACAACTTTCGCTTCGCTTATAATTTTAAAAAAAGGAAAATAGAATAAAGCCTGTAAAATATGAGATTTCAATTATTGAAAAAAATTGACTGGTATATAATCAGTAAATTTCTTGGCACATTTTTTTTTGTCATTGCGCTCATTGTAGGCATAAGTCTTATATTCGATATAAGTGAAAATATAGACGATTTTATTGAGAATGAAGCTCCACTAAAGGCAATAATATTCGATTATTACCTAAACTTTATTCCTTATTTTGCCAACTTGTTTAGTGGGCTGTTTACTTTTGTGGCTGTAATTTTCTTCACTTCAAAACTTGCATTCAATTCCGAAATAATTGCCTTGCTGAGTAACGGAACCAGCTATAGCAGGCTAATGAGGCCTTACATGCTTTCGGCATTAGTTATTGCTGTTTTTTCATATACTTTGGGTAACTTTATTATTCCTCCGGCTAACAAACAAATGATTGAATTTAAGTATGAATACATAAATCGAAAATCTTTAAGCAGCGACCGCGATATTCACTTGCAAATTGAACCCGGAGTATACATCTACATTGAACGTTACAATATAAACGACGATTTTGGAAGGCGATTTACAATTGAACGCTTCGAAGATCAAAAGCTGGTTTCAAAACTCACTTCTGATTTTATTCGCTGGGACAGAGAAAAAGAAATTTGGACAGTGACAAATTTCATTCAGCGCGATATTGACGGTTATGACGAAACAATTTCAAAAGGAACCCGTATTGACACCACGCTGGCAATGTCCCCCGATGATTTTAGGTCGCGCAAGGAAGACGTAGAAATATTGAACCTTTTTGAGTTGATCGATCATATTAACCTTCTAAAAATGCGAGGGGTTAGTGCTGTTGTGGAATACGAAATTGAGCGCCACCGGCGAACCGCAATGCCTTTTTCATCATTTATACTTACCATTATCGGTGTGGCTCTGGCTTCGCGAAAAGTGAAAGGAGGCATTGGGCTTCATCTTGGTTTTGGGTTGTTGCTTAGTTTTAGTTACATCATGTTTCAACAAATCACCAAAACATTTGCCTTAAGCGGCTCAATTTCGCCCTTATTTTCAATGTGGCTACCCAATATTTTGTATGCCATAATTGCCTTGTTTTTGTACAAATGGGCCTCGCGTTAAATGTGCCGGGAAGTCTCGTGCTGTTATTAAGTCATATTTGTATTTGAATACTTATAGCATTTGTTCTATAATTTTATAAGATATAAATACAAATCAAAAGGAGAGTAATAGTGATTGACTAGCAGTATGTTATGTGTTATGGCATGGCTGTTTTTACGCTTTGCATTTGCTTAAAAGTACAATTGATTAAATGCTGCTCAGATAAAGTTTATAATTTTGATTTTTGAAATTTTACCTGTTTTAATTTTTTTAGTAAGAACAAAGATTATATAAATCTCAATTTTATGTCATTAAAAAGAAACATTCAGGAACTTCGCAGAAGAAAGATTGAAGTTCAAAAGGGCGGCGGCGACAAGGCTATCGAGAAACAGGCAGCCATGGGGAAGCTTACTGCTCGTGAACGCATTTTAGCCATCCTCGATGCAAAATCGTTTCATGAGTACGATTTGTTTGCTGAACACTTGGCCCGCGATTTCGACATGGATAAAAAAGTACTGCATGGCGATGGTGTAATTACCGGAACCGGAACAATAAACGGTGCGCCTGTATGCATTTATGCGCAAGACTTCACTGTTGCCGGAGGTTCGTTAGGCTTAATGCATGCCCGTAAAATTACCAAAATAATGGATCATGCTCTGAAAATGAGAGTACCCCTGATTGGCATTAACGACTCGGGTGGAGCGCGTATTCAGGAGGGTGTAAACTCTCTTGCCGGATACGGAGAAATATTTTTCCGAAATACTTTAGCTTCGGGAGTGATTCCTCAGCTTTCGGTTATTTTAGGTCCCTGTGCCGGTGGTGCAGTATATTCTCCTGCATTAACCGATTTTGTTTTTGTGGTAGAAAACATTTCTAAAATGTTCATTACCGGCCCCAGCGTAATTAAAACGGTTTTGGGCGAGGAGATTTCGATGGAAGACCTTGGTGGTGCACGTGTGCATTGCGAAGTTGCCGGTAACGCGCATTTCTATGCCAAAACCGAGATCGAATGTTTTGAGCAGATTAAAAAACTGATTGAGCTTATTCCACGCAGTAACAGCGAAAAGGCAAAAAGTGTAGAACCTAAACTACCGCTCAAGAAGTACAATATTGAGAAAATTGTACCTGAAAATCCGAAGTTGCCTTACGATATTAAAGATGTAATTCGCTCGATTACCGATGCTTCTGAGTTTTTTGAAATCATGGAGCTTTATGCACCCAATATTGTAATTGGTTTTGGGCGAATGAATGGAAACACCTGCGGTTTTGTTGCTAACCAGCCTAAATATTTGGCCGGGGTACTCGATTGCGACAGCTCCGATAAAGCAGCACGTTTTATTCGTTACTGCAACGCGTTTAACATACCAATTATCACACTCGAAGATATGCCCGGATATTTACCGGGTATCGATCAGGAACACATGGGTGTTATTCGCCATGGCGCAAAAATTTTATATGCATACAGCGAAGCTACTGTGCCTAAAATTACCGTTATTATTCGCAAAGCATATGGTGGAGGCTACATTGCAATGAATTCGCGCCACTTGCGTGCCGACTTTGTATTTGCATGGCCAACAGCCGAAATTGCGGTTATGGGACCCGAAGGTGCAGCAAACATTGTATTTCGTAAAGAAATTATGGAAGCTGAAGATCCCGAAGCCATGCGCAAACAAAAAATAGAAGAATATAAACAGAAATTTGCTAACCCATTTGTGGCTGCAGCAAGAGGTTATGTCGACGAGGTGATTGAGCCTATCGAGACCCGTTCAATGCTACTGCATGCTTTAAGTGTTTCTGAAAACAAATCGGTTTCAATGCCACGCAAAAAGCATGGTATTCCACCATTTTAATAAGTATTCAACATGGATAATTTAGAAGAAAAAGATTACGGCGAATTTCCAACTTTTTCGATTAGTAGTGGAATTTACCGTACAGAATTAACGCCAAAATATAAGAAGAAGAAACCTTGGATAATGCCTAATCCTAAGAAGATTATTGCCATTATTCCTGGAACTGTTCTCGATGTTTTTGTGAAACCGGGGCAAACGGTTAAAAAAGGCGAGGTGCTTTTATTGCTCGAAGCAATGAAAATGCAGAACCAGATACTCATGCCTTTCGAAGGCAAAATAAAAAAAGTGTACGTAAAGCCCGACGAAATAATCAAAAGGTTACATGTGATGGTTGAAATCGCATAAGAAATCAGTAACATTAGCTGCCCAGGAAATTATTTTTCGGGGCAGTTTTATTTTGTAACGAATCCATTTATCTTTGGCGGCTATGAAACAAGCATTAAAACAACGCACTAAAGGCGATGAAATAGTGAACAGCGTAACTCATGGAATAGGTCTTGCACTGGCAATTGCGGCAACCGTGCTTCTTGTGGTGCGTGCATCGTTGCACGGAACAGTATGGCATATCGTTTCTTTCAGCGTATTCGGACTGGGAATGATACTTCTTTATACTTCATCCACGTTGTATCATGGTACTTATAATCCACGTTTAAAGCATAAACTTAACAAACTCGACCATTCATCAATTTATATTCTTATTGCAGCAACTTATACCCCGTTAACTTTTATCTCTCTTAAAGGGCCTTTTGGCTGGACTATATTCGGAATAATATGGGCAATGGCTATAGCCGGAGTAATCTTCAAAATATGGTTCTATACCGCGAAACTCAGATTGCTTTCCACCATTTTATACATGGTAATGGGTTGGGTAATTGTAATCGCAATAGTGCCGGTAATCCGAAATACTCCCTCAACCACACTCTGGTTTTTACTTGCAGGATGTTTAAGCTATACTTTTGCCCCGTTTTTCTATTTGTGGCGTTCGCAGCCCTACATGCACGGGGTATTCCATATTTTTATTCTTGGAGGAACAATTTGTCACTTTTTTGGATTCTGGTATCTAATTTGATAACTCTTCTTATTTTATAAGCGAAGTGATTATTGTGAGTTGCAAATATAGAAATTGTGAAAAGTTGCTGTCGGTAATTCCATGCATGGTTTTTAGCGATTCGGTTGGCAACATAAACATATAGCCCAATTCTAAATTGCCCCACTTATTAAACCGGTAATTCAACACCAAATCGCTCTCATATCCCAACGCTTTATTTAGCGGGGTTAACTCGTTTGTTTGTGCCAATGCAAAATAATGGCCGGTATTGTTTATTGAAAACCCATTTTTGAACTTGAAACGTAAATAGAAATAATAATCCATCAGCCCTCCCTGTTTCGTGTCGGCCGGGATGTTGCAGAAATAGTCGATAAACCCGAAATAGCCATGCCTTGTCCCGTAGTGAACATCAAAAAGCTTATCGGTATTATTTCCTATTTTAGAATTGCCCGACAAATAGCTAAAACCAAGCCCGGGAGTAAAAACACCTATGCTGTATCCGGCATCGGCATCAATGAGCACCGCACTTATATTTTGCCCGGTTTTATTCTTTCCATATTGAAAGTAAGCATTTCCCCATGCCTGAAAATTGTTTTTCTTATATTTTGTGTAAACACCTGTTGTTTGCCTGAAATTAATCTGGTTAGTAGTGTCGGCCGGGGTAACTCCGCTTGCTAAGTGCATAAACGACACATTGAAATCGTTTGAGATATTCCGGTTAAGCCAAACGAAATTCAATGATTTTATGCGGTTTGAAGGATAGTGAATATTAGAACTTGATGCGCTTGCGCTGTTCCACGAGCCTGCCAAATGCAAATCCCATTTTTCGATATTCATTTTCAGTATTGCCGCATCGTAAGCTATGCCGTTAATGTTCCAGTTTCGGGCCGAAAGGAGCCGCTGGCTGTCGTAAATTAATTGCTGACGGCCAACCGACAACCAGGTGTTATTTTTATTCGTGAGTTTAATTTCGGCATAGCCTTCGAATAAGGTCAGCGAGGCATCGTCGCCATAAACACCTGTTGAACTCGCAAGTTTCTCGTCGCCCCAAACCCTCGCATCCTGAGGGGTAATGTATAGTTTCAGGTTATCAGAATTATAAGCAAAAGCCAAACGTGTACGTTGGAACATAAATGCTGCCGGCACTGCATCGCTGGGAGCTAATTTTTGGTAGCCGTCGCGTGCTTCGAAACGGTTTCGCACTTGAGCATCGATGCTTAGTTGAGCATTCGCACTATGCATTAAAGCGAATGACAGGAAAATAATTAAGGTTGGTTTCATGTGTTTAGTTAATGAAATTAATTTCCATCAATTAAATACTGTCGCAAACTTTCTGTTTGGGGGTTTTTGAATATTTCGTCGGGGTGGCCTTGCTCCATTATTTCGCCGTAATACATAAAAACCACATTGTCGGCAAGGCGTTTGGCCTGTCGCAAAATGTGTGTAACAAGCACAATGGTATAGTTGCCTTTTATACGCTGAAAAAGGCTTTCGATTGTTTTGCTCGAAACGGGGTCGAGTGCCGATGTAGGTTCGTCGGCCAAAATAATACTTGGCTTAACCGCAAGGCCGCGTGCCAGACAAAGCCTTTGTTGTTGACCTATTGATAGGTTGTTAGCAGGCGAGTGCAGGCGGTCTTTCACTTCGTCCCACAAGCCTACTTCCCTAAGGTTCTTTTCCACATTGTGCTCTAAAAGGCTTTTGCTCCTGATTCCTTTTAATTTTAAACCATACGAAACGTTCTTGTAAATCGACATGGGTAGCGGGAAAGGGCGTTGCGAAAGCAGTCCCATTTTTTGCCTCATGTCAGGAATGCTTTTACTCGTATTCAAAATATCGTCGTTTTCGATAATAATATTGCCCGAAACCTTTAGCTCGGGGTAAAGGTCGGTAAGGCGGTTAAGGCTTTTGAGCAAGGTAGTTTTACCACAACCCGATGGCCCCAATAGTACGGTTATTTTGTTTTTGGGAATGGTGAGGTTTATATCCTTCAATATCTGTTGCTGGTGTGCAAATACATTCAAGTTCTTTATATGAATGGCCGGATCAGAAGGCATCTCGGCCACAATGATGCGTGGCACCCTAATTTGCTTTTTTTCTTCTATTAAAAGTTCCATATTGAAGTTATTTAATGATTGTTTTTGAATATCTTTTAGAAATACCACGTGCCGTAAGGCTGATTATTAGCACAATGATGGTAAGAATGGCCGCCGCAGCATAAGCCCGTTCCCTTACTTCGGGTATAGGCGAGCCCAACTGGAAAAAAATTGCCAAGGGCAGGGTTGCAGCAGGCTCATCGAGTGCCCTGGGGATTAAATCGGTATAGCCGGCAGTAAATAATACCGATGCGGCATCGCCAATTGCACGCCCAAAAGCCAGCAATATGGCCGTAACCATACCCGGGAAGCCTTGTCTCAGCATGACTTTAAAGGCCAGTTCGGTTTTAGTGGAGCCCATTGCCAAAACTGCTTCGTGCATGCCAAGTGGTATTTTGCTCAATACCTCGTCGAAAGTACGTATCACGATAGGGGCGACTAAAAGTGCAAGGGTTATGATTCCGGCAAGTAACGAAGCGGTCATTCCCATGTACAACATTAAAGTGAAACCAAATGCGCCATATACTATCGATGGGATTCCCCATAATGCATCAATAATGTAGCGGACAATGTTCTGTGTTTTTTTGTGGCTCACTAAATGCACGTTGATATACAATGCCGCCGGAATACCAACAAGCATTGCCAGAAGTGTTGAGCCAAAAGCAATGTAGAGCGACCCAACTATTGCATTCAACACACCGCCTTCGCCGCCATAATAGTAGCCTCCTTGTGGGGTTTTTATCACCATATCGAGCGTTAGGGCGTTAAAACCTTTTATAAAAATTATTAGAATGATAAAGGCCAACAACACAATTAGAGAATAGGTTGCAAACCCCGAAAGGAATTTGAAAAATTGTTCTTCGGCCTTTTTATACTGCTTCATAACGCTGTGTTTTGTAAATTATAAACCGAAAAAAAAGGTTGATTACCAGAATAATTACCAATAATAGAAGAGCTGCAAACATAAGTGCCGAATCGTACATTGGAATGGAGAGCATTTCGCCGTAATTATTTGCAATGAGCGAGGGCAGCGGGTATGCCGCATCGAAGGGGTTGCGCGATATTTGAACCACGTTGCCAACCACCATAAGCACGGCCATGGTTTCGCCAAATGCTTTTGCCATTCCAAGCCCGTACGCCGATACAATGCCCGGGAAACTACTGCGCAACACCACGTGCTTTACCGATTCCCACATAGTAGCCCCCACCGACAACGATGCTTCCTTAAGCCCTATGGGTATGGTATTGAATATGTCGATAAGCATGTTGAGCATGTAAGGAATGCACATGATGGCCAACACTATTCCACCGGCCAAAATTGAATAGCCGGTTGTGCTGATTCCGAATAGGGGTGCCAGGTATTTGCCGATAAACGGTACTATGATTATTATACCCCAAACCCCGTAGATAACAGAGGGCAGACCGGCGAGAATATCGATAACCGGGTGCATAATGTTCACCAGTTTTTTTGATGCAAACTGAGTTAAGTAAATGGCAGCAAAAAGGCAAATTGGTGCCGAAAACAAAAACGAAAG
>SKHV01000139.1 GCA_007116765.1 Prolixibacteraceae bacterium
AAAACCGTGCGCGAAAGGCTGGCCGAAGTATTGCTTTTATTGAAAGACAGCTTTGACGTGGACGATACAAACACACTGCAAATTGCTTTAACGCGCGAAGAATTGGCCAACATGGTGGGAACTGCTACCGAGTCGGTTATCAGGTTGCTTTCCGAATTTAAACAAGATGGGATTATCGAGCTGAAAGGTCGCAAAATACGCTTCATCGATATAAATACCTTGAGGCGGATAGCGAGTATTTAATGGATATAATTGTTTACATCGGTTCTGTTCCTTACCTCCGGGAAACATTGCGGATTAAGAACATGATGGGCAAATGCTGCATTAAAGTGGTACGCGATATTCTGGAAGCCAACCACGTGGTAGTAGAATTGGTTGAGCAGGGGAGAGCAGTGGTATTAATTAATCAGGAAAGCTACAACTGTGCCGCCATCAATCGGCAACTCGAAACATATGAATTAGGCATTATAGGGTCGAAAGAAGAAATGATTGTCGACGACATTAAAAAAGCCGTTATCGATCTGATTCACCGCATGAACAACGTGAACTCCATTGTGCAGAAATCGGATTATTTAGTAGAAAAGCTGGGTATGAGCTACCAGAAAATGTCTCGCATTTTTTCGCAACACGAATCCTTGACCCTCGAAAAATACATTATTCAAAATAAAATTGCACGCATTAAAGAGCTGATCAACCAAGGGGAGTTTACCCTCAGCGAAATTGCTTACATGATGGATTATAGCAGCGTGCACTACCTTTCTAATCAATTTAAAAAAATTACCGGCCTTTCGGTAAGCGATTATAAGGCAGAATTTTATAAATCTTCTACATAATTTTGTAAGCAAACTGCGGCGCATATTTCTTTATTTTGCATAGTTGGGAAAAGTGTTTAATGCATTTTCCGAATCGATTGTATAACAATGTAAAATTGAAATAACAATGAAGATAAAGCCAACAATTGCCATCAACGACAACGGGTTTTTGTTCGACCCCAGTACCGGCGAGTCTTACACCACTAACCCTGTAGCCCGTGAAATCATCTTTATGATGAAACAGAACCTGCCGATTGATCACATCAAAACAAATATTCTGGAGCGTTACGACGTTGACGAAGTCGTTTTTGAAAAGAACCTCATCGATTTTATAGCCATGTTGCAACATTTTAACCTAAGCGAGGAGCTTGCCTGATGGAAAAACGCACCTTTACCATAGCCGTAACAGGCTTAAACAATACCGATAATCCAGGGCCGGGCGTACCGGTAATCAGGGGTATTCGCGAATCAAACGACTTTGATGTACGCGTCATCGGGATGGCCTACGAAAACCTTGAACCGGGAATTTACATGCCCGGCATAACCGATAAAACCTACCTGATTCCTTACCCGTCGGCAGGGACTAAGGTATTTCTTAACAGGATCATCGAGATTCATCAAAAGGAAAACATCGATTTGATTATTCCCAATTTCGATGCCGAGCTATATACCTTTATCAAATCGGAAAAGATTTTAGCTCAACACGGTATTCGAACCTTTCTGCCTACGCTCGAACAATTAGATGAACGTAGCAAAGCAAACCTTCCGGCATACGGTGAAAAATATGGCGTAAAAGTTCCCGACTCGCGAGAAATTACCAGCTTGACCGATATTCCTTCGTTGCGCGACGATTTCGACTATCCCCTTTTGGTAAAAGGAAAGTTCTACGATGCCTATCTGGCTTATAATTCAGAACAGGTGATCAACCATTTTAACAAGATAGCGTCAAAGTGGGGTTTGCCGGTAATTATTCAGGAGTTTATCAAGGGCACCGAGTTAAACGTGGTTGCCTTAGGCGATGGCACCGGACGCACGGTAGCTGCCGTTTCGATGCGCAAGCAGTACATCACCGACAAAGGAAAGGCATGGGGCGGAATAACGATCAACGATCCGAAGATGATGGAAATTACGCATAGCATAATCTCAAAAACGCAATGGAAAGGTGGCATGGAACTGGAGATGATCAAAACCACTTCGAACGATTACTACCTGATTGAGATAAACCCCAGAATACCTGCCTGGGTATACCTGGCCGTGGGTGCCGGACAGAACATACCCGAAGCTTTGGTAAAGCTTTCTATGAATATGGACACGCCTTCGTATGAAAGTTATCAGGTTGGGAAAATGTTTATCCGCTACTCGTGGGACATGCTAGGCGACATTGGCCAGTTCGAGAAAATATCGATGAATGGAGAACTAAAAAATATGGAGGAATAAAAAATGAAAATAAAAGTAATTGCAACCCTAATACTCGTCATTACATTTAAACTTGGCTTTGCCCAGTTTGCGTTGGAAAAAACCTACGACCATTCGCTGAATGTGACCCGTATTAACGAAACCGAATACAAGTTTTTTTTAATGGATGTGGCCAAGAGCGAATGCCGCATTTATAACCTCGATCATACGCTTTGGAAAACTATACCCATTCCGCTTCCAACAGATTACTA
This sequence comes from Prolixibacteraceae bacterium, assembly GCA_007116765.1. Taxonomy (GTDB): domain Bacteria; phylum Bacteroidota; class Bacteroidia; order Bacteroidales; family Prolixibacteraceae; genus Roseimarinus. The sequence continues at coordinate 2,480 of SKHV01000139.1, forward strand.
TTTGCACGATATAAAGTTCGTAACCCAAAACCTGTTCAATTCCAATTCCAATATTGAGCTTTGGTATTCGGCCTACAAATGGGTGGAAACAAGCGATGGTGGCTATTATCGATACCAATCGAAAGTGATCAGCGAGAGTGGTGCAACACTGGCTAACATCGAGAATGGTGCGTATGCATCTTTGATCAAGGCAGGAGACAACTTATACAAATTAGCAATTTATGCTTACGACAATTCATTTTGGCCCGGATCGGTGAAAACATCTATTTTTTCAATACCTGGAACAGCCACGGCAGCGGTTCAAACTAAATCGGCACTACTAGACCCCTACCCGAACCCGGCCGAAAATACCATTAACCTACCCATGCTACCCATGCACAAATCGGGTACTTTGCAAGTATTTTCGATATCGGGGCAATTGAAACTCGAACAGGCTGTTGGTAATCAGGATCTTTTTAGACTCGACACTCAAGGCTGGCAGCCAGGAATTTATTCCTACCGTGTTATTACCGCCGGTGGAACTTCCGATGCAAAAAAATTCATGGTAAGATAAAAAGAAAAGAAATGGAAAAACTTAGATACGAAAGACCGGTAATCAACAAAATACAGAGCGGACTCCCTGATAAATTTGGGGCAAAATTTGCACTGGAATCGAAAACCGAAATAGAAGGACACTTGGTTAAAGAGCTGTTAGAAGAGTTTGGCTCGCCCTTGTATGTAATTTCTGAAAACACCATTCGGAATACTCATCGCGATTTATATCAAGCCTTTTCAACAAGATATCCCAAGGTGCAAATGGCCTGGTCGTACAAAACCAATTACCTCGATGCCGTTTGTCAGATCTTCCATCACGAAGGCTCATGGGCCGAAGTAGTTTCGTGGTTTGAATACGAAAAAGCACTCAACAACGGTGTCGATCCTAAAAAGATCATTTTCAACGGGCCTCACAAGAGCAACGACGAGCTGCAGGCCTCCATTACTAATGGTTCACTCATCCATATCGATCATTTCGACGAGTTGTACCAGATTATGCATATTACCAAAGAACTCTCGGTTAAAGCTAAAGTGGCCATCCGTATCAACATGGATACGGGCATTTATCCGCAATGGGAACGCTTTGGTTTCAACTACGAAAACGGCGAGGCATGGAATGCCATCAACCGCATTATGCAGTGTGAAGGTATGGAACTGGTAGGTTTGCACACCCACATAGGCACTTACATTATGAGTGTTTCGGGCTACTCGGTAGCGGCAGCAAAACTGGCTGAGCTGGCAGTACGTACCGATCGGAAATTTGAACATAAAATCAGGTATATCGACATGGGCGGTGGTTTTGCCACCAGCAATACGCTTAAAGGAGCCTACTTGCCCGGCACCGATACCTGCCCATCGTTCGACGATTATGCCGAAGCCATTACCGGGGCACTGTTCACCTCAGAGATTAGACCCGAAGATATGCCAATGCTGATATTGGAAACCGGCCGTGCATTGATCGACGATGCCGGCTACTTGTTAGGCACCGTGGTTGCTAACAAACGAATGGCCAGTGGCCGCCGCGGAATGATTATCGACATTGGCGTGAACCACCTGTTCACCTCTTTTTGGTACGAACACGTAATTATGCCCGGCATTCCGGTAAATACCGATTCGGAAGACACCCAGATTTGCGGCCCGCTTTGCATGAACATCGATGTAATTCGTCAGGCCGTGCGTTTTCCCTTGCTGCAACCCGGCGATCCCGTGGTGATAGAGCGCATTGGCGCCTACAACATGACCCAATGGATGCAGTTTATAACCTACCGTCCAAATGTGGTGCTGATTGGGGCTGACGGCGAAACCTATGTCATCAGGGAGAAAGAAAACATCGATACCTTTAAACAAAGCGAACGCGTACCCGATTTCTTAAAATAAACCGGCATGAACCGAACTTGGAACGGCATAATCCGACAGGCCGAAGGCTTTCTAAATAGTTATTCGCAGGTGTTTTTCTCCGATAACCGTTGGCTTGCCTGGTTTCTGTTAGTAGTTAGTTTTTTCGATCCTTATGCTGGTTTTGCCGGTGCATTGGCTATTGTTGTGGCTAATGGCGCAGCCCAGTCAATGGGCTTCAATTCGTGGTTCATCCAAAAAGGTTTTTATGGATACAATGCGCTGCTGGTAGGGCTTGGCTTCGGACTTACCTTTCAACCCGGATGGGCATTCTACCTTATATTAGCTGTAGCGGCTTTGCTCACCTTCTTCTTTACTATCGGCATTCAGGGGGTGTTTTACAAATACGGATTGCCCTATCTAAGCATTCCGTTCCTGTTAGGCATTTGGCTGATCCTGACTGCTTCGGGCGAATTTTCGGCTTTGGGCTTAAGTGTCAGGGGTGTTTATGTCAACAACGAATTATATGCTCTGGGCGGCAAATGGCTAATCGACCTGTTCAACTGGTTCGATCAGCTAATCAGTATCCAGGGCATTCGCACTTACCTGTTTTCTATGGGAGCTATCTTCTTCCAATATAATTTACTGGCCGGGTTTTTTATTGCGATTGGATTGCTGATATATTCGCGTATTGCTTTTACCCTTTCGATTTTCGGGTTCTTTTTAGCCTGGCTGTTTTACCATTTAACCGGTGCTGATTTAATTGCACTGGGTTATAGTTACATCGGGTTTAACTACATCCTTACCAGTATCGCCTTGGGAGGCTTTTTCATCATTCCCTCGCGTTGGTCATACTTATGGCTTATTTGGCTGCTGCCCATGGTAATAGTTGTAACGCTGGGGCTTCAAAAGTTCTTTGCAATTTTTGGTTTAGGATTGTACGCGCTACCATTCAACGTGGTGGTACTCACCTTTCTTTATGTTTTAAAAATTCGTGAAAAGCCTGGTGGAAAGCTGATCGAAACTCCAGTTCAGCAGTTTAGCCCCGAAAACAACCTCTATCAGTCGCGCACCAATGCTAATCGGTTTTATGCACCCAGCTACTTGCCCATTGGATTGCCGGTAATTGGCGAATGGACCATAAGTCAGGCCTACAATGGCGAGCACACCCACAAAGGAGAATGGGGGCAGGCGCTCGACCTGATTATGCTGGGCAATAACGGACAACAATACAAAGGAGAAGGGCTGGAACCACGCGATTACTATTGCTACGAAAAACCGGTTGTGGCACCTGCCGACGGAGTAGTGGCCGATTTAACCGATGGCATTCCCGACAACCTGATTGGCGACAGCAATACCCAACGCAATTGGGGCAACAGCGTAGTAATAAAGCATCACGACTACCTGTTTTCGCAATACAGCCATCTGAAACCCGACTCCATAAAAGTAAAAAAAGGCGCAAGCGTGAAAAAGGGAGACATCATCGGCTTGTGTGGCAACTCAGGCCGATCACCCTACCCGCACCTTCATTTTCAGATACAGGAAACGCCCCACATTGGCAGCAAAACCAAACACTACCCGCTATCAAATTACCTGCTGGAACAAACTAATCGGCACGAGTTGTTCACCCATTCAATTCCTAAGCTTGATGAAAAGGTTACCGCCATTCAAAATAACCCCTTGTTAGAGAGTGCGTTTCATTTTCTGCCCGGCAAAAAGCTGGTTTTCGAAGTAAGCGGAGCCAATGAAAAATGGATGAACGGAATGCACGAATGGAACGTGAAAACCGACGAATACAACAACAGCTACTTTGAATGTAGCCGCACAGGAGCCACGGCCTGGTTTTACAACAATGGCAATATACACTACTTTGTGAACTACATTGGCAACCGAAAAAGCCTGCTATACTATTTCTATCTTGGTTTCTATATGGTGCTCACCGGATATTACAAAGATCTTGTAATTAACGACTATATACCAGTAAACAAGGTGCTTAAAGGTATTAAAATGTTCTTTCACGATTTTGTAGCTCCATTTCACCTATACCTGAAAGCCCGCTACGAGATGAAGTATATAAAACTCGATGATGATTTCTTCGATGCTTCGGCTCAGTTACAATCGAAAATCATTCTTGGAAAAAATAACGAGATGGTTGTTGATATTGAATTGGCCAAACAAGGCATCGCGCAATTCCGTTTCACCAGTAATAAAATGAAATTTAAAGCCATATGCATCGAATACTGATAGTACTGATAATAATTGGCTGGGTTGTTCCTATAAATGCCAATGCCCAACCGGTGTGGCATAAAACCGATTCGCTCACCTACAAGCATTTCAATGCCGGGGAGTGGGAAAGTGTGCTGAAAGAAGCAAACCGTTCGCTGGCCGAAGGAGTCGATTTTTATTACCTCCGGGTTAGGGCAGGCAAGGCCGCATATGAATTAAAAAAATACCGACTTGCAGCCAGCCATTTTTCAATAGCACACCAATGGAATCGTTCCGATGAGTTTGTAAACTATTGGTATTATAACGCACTGCTTTTGTCGGGCAACAGCGACGAGGCAAGTTTTTTGGCCAGTAGCTTCAATAACGATTTTCTTCAGCGCATGCAAATAAAACCACGGGGCAAACTGCATTCGATATCGCTTGAATCGCAGTTGACCCGGAATAGCCGTTTCGGCGAACTGAGCAACGAAGGAATAATAAGCGATGGCACTTACATCAACTATCGTAGTGTAATGAAACAGCAAGCTTACATCGGAATCGGGGTCGATCATGCGCTAGGCAGCAAGTTGAACCTGTATCACGGTTTTAGTCGCTTAAACATTCAACGTACCGAAAGGTTTCAGTCATCTTTTCCTCAACTCGATCACTCCGAAGAGCCCAGCACCTCACAATTCAACTATTTTATTCAGGGAAGATACCTACTCGGAAATGGATGGAGCACAAACGCATCGTTGTCCTTGCTTTGGGGCATGGCCAACAGCAACTGGATCACCTTTAGAAACAGTCCGCAACCCATTATTACCGCTTACGAATATCAAATTAGCGACCAAATAGCAACAGTAGGCCTTACAAAAGATATTTGGTGGATTCGCCCGCAAGTTTCTGCCTCCATCGGCACCATCAATCAATGGAGACAGGTTCAACTTTCACCTCAGTTTACTTTGTATCCTTTAGGGAACACACATTTGTATTTGACATCAGGGCTAACACTTCACAACGATCAAAGCGCTGATGAATCAAAATATGTATTCAGTCAGAAAATTGGTGTGAAAACAGGCCCCATTTGGCTGATTGCCGATGGATGGCTGGGACCAATGCAAAACTTCAGTACGCCCGATGGTTTTGTGGTGTACAACATGCCCGAAAAAATCAAGCAGATGGCAGGTTTAACGATATATTTGCCATTGTTTAAGCACAAACTTGAGCTGATGGCCCGTTACCGTGTTGCTCAAAAAGAGGGGCAAAGCTACCACTATTCAAACACCACCGAATATACAACAAGTACCTATTGGTTTACCGACAATAATATTTTAATCAGCTTAAAATGGAATCTATAAGAAAAATATTCATCATGGTGTTGGCCATTGGCTTACCACTTTTGATGAAAGCTCAATACAACGAAAAGGTTTTACAAACATTCGAGCAGAGTTATGTCCTTGAGAAAGCCAACGACTTCCGAAAATCGGCCAAAGTACTGAAAGATATCTATATAGCCGATTCGTACGAGTTTAACCTGCGTTTGGGATGGCTGCAATACAATGCCGGTTTGTTCGACGAATCGAAAGAGTATTACCAGAAAGCCATGTCGTTAATGCCCTATTCCGAAGAAGCCAAATTCGGGTTGATATTGCCTTTGGCGGCAAGGGGAGAATGGGACGAAATAGCAAAATTATACAATCAAATACTGACTAATAATCCTGGCAACACCCGTGCCCTTTACAACCTCGGACTGATCCACTATAACCAAAAAGAATGGGCACAGGCAGTAAGGCATTTTCAAAAGTTGGTCGATTTGTACCCATTCGCATACGACGGCCTGCTGATGCTTGCCTGGACCAACCTTCAATTGGGCAAAACACGCGAAGCCAGGGTGTTGTTTAACAAAGTATTGCTTTTCTCGCCCGGCGATGCTTCGGCGCTTGAAGGATTGGAATTACTATAGTAACTGGCCAACATGGTGGGCACCGCCACCGAGTTTGTTATCAGATTTCTTTCCGAGTTTAACCAACTCCGCCCTTACTTCTATCAGGCACATAATGAAGTTATTGCGATCCGACAGTTGGCCATAGCCGTTAACTTAATTTATAAAAGCCTTCAACAAGCATCTGACAATGAGATATTTTGCCTTTTTTAGTTTCGATTAATAGGTGCTTAATCATAGGGATATATCTTTCTTTTATCAAT
>SKHV01000250.1 GCA_007116765.1 Prolixibacteraceae bacterium
ATGGCTAAACCGCCATATAATGAACCAAAATATTTTAAACGCTTTTCGTACCTGAATGAGAACAAAAGACGAGTAATCCATTGCACTAAAGCTCCTACTGTAAATGCAATAACTACCGACAGTAAAATACCTGAAATAATAACAAGTGCTTTGTCCGAATTTATATAGCTACCAAGCATAGAGGCCGATTCGCCCGAAATATTCATTTTAACAAGAGAAACAGCAACTGCAGCACCCAGTAGTTCAAATACAATTGAAACCGTGGTTGAGGTCGGCATGCCTAATGCATTAAAGCTGTCAAGCAAAATTACATCGGTAATCATTACTGCCAGAAATATGATCATGATATCGGAAAACACGAACATTTCAGGGTTGAAAATTCCACTTCGGGCAACCTCCATCATTCCGCTCGAGAAAGTTGAACCGGCTAGCACACCCAAACTGGCTACAGTAAATATTATCCATTTAGGAGCCGACTTTGACCCTATTGCTGAATTTAAAAAGTTAACTGCATCGTTGCTAACACCAACAATTAAATCGGAAATTGCCAGGGCAAAAAGTACAACTACTAGAATTAAATATACTTCTGTCATCTGTGATTATTTTCTAGTTAAAATGAAAAAACTCAAATATTTAAAGAGAATATTACTTCGAATTAATGGGCGGCTAAATTACAAGCAATTATTACGAACTACATTGCCGCTTTTTTAATAAAATGTTAAGTAAAAGTAAAGTTTTGGCTTTGGCGATTTTAAGTCTAAATTCTGTTAATTTTGCAGACAGAATTTTTATCAATCAAATATGAAGAGTTTAAAACCACAAGTAGTTGCATTTCGGCTCGCATTGGCAGTGGCATCAATTGTTACAGTAATTGTATTTATTTTTCACAATTTTGTAGTTGAATTATTATGGCATTACATAATGCTTTTTGGAATATTGTTTGTAATTGTGCTTATTGTTTCATCTTTTTTCTTCAGTAATGTAATTGAAAGGAGGTTACAGCCAATTTTTAAAATCATACGAGATGTACCTGTTAAAGAAGTTCAAAAAGCACGTGAATTAAGCCGGCAGTATCCTATGAATTTCGATGTGAATGCCGAAGTAAAAAAATGGGCTACGCATAAACAGGACGAAATAAAGCGGCTAAAGGAACTTGAACGCTACCGAAAAGAATTTGTAGGGAACGTTTCGCACGAGCTTAAAACTCCTATTTTCAACATACAAGGGTATATTCTAACCCTTATCGACGGAGGCATTGACGACCCGCGTATTAACCAGCTATATCTTGAACGCACGGTGAAAAGTATCGACCGTATGATATCAATTGTAGAAGATCTCGAGTCGATTAATAAACTTGAATCGGGAGAACTTAAACTGAATAAGGAAGTATTCAATATTGTTGAAATGGTGCAGGATGTGTTTGATATTGAACACATGATTGCTCACGAAAGGAGAATAAAACTTAAATTTTCAACAAAAGCCGATAAGCCTGTAATGATTTATGCCGACAAAAAACGCATGATGGAAGTACTGAGCAACCTTGTGGTGAACGGTATAAAATACGGTAAAAAAGGAGGAACGGTTAGTGTCGGCTTTTTCGACCTGAATGATCAGGTTATGATAGAAGTCAAAGACGACGGAATAGGAATTAGGAAAGAACACCATACCCGCATTTTTGAACGTTTTTACCGTGCCGACAAGCACCGTTCGCGCGAGCAGGGAGGCACGGGGCTTGGTCTGGCAATAGTGAAGCACATTATCGAAGCACACGACCAAACAATAAATGTGAAAAGCGAGGTTGATATAGGTACAACTTTTAATTTTACTATGCACAAAGCAAAAAATTAATTATAAATTGCCAAAAGGTTAACACTATGTTAACCATTTTGTTATCTTGTAAATCTATTTTAACTGCCACTTAAAAATATAAATCATGAGTGAGGAGAAAAGAATATTACTAGTTGATGATGAGGTAGATATACTAGAATTCATTAGCTACAATCTCGAAAAAGAAGGATACAAAGTATACACTGCTCAAAATGGTCGCGATGCGATACGTATAGCGGAGAAAAAAGATCCCGACCTGATTATTCTTGATGTAATGATGCCCGAAATGGACGGAATTGTTACTTGTGAAGAAATTAGAAGAATACCCAAACTGAAAAATACTATTATTTCTTTTCTAACTGCAAGAGGTGAAGACTATTCGCAAATAGCAGGTTTTGAAGCCGGAGCCGACGACTATATCACCAAGCCAATCCGTCCTAAAGTTTTGGTGAGCCGGGTAAAAGCACTGCTTAAGCGCACCCTACAGATTGAAGAAAATGTAGTGGTTGAAAACGATGGAATTATAACTATTGGTGGTCTTTCAATTGACCGCGAACGTTACATGATAACCTCTGAAGGAACAGACATGGTACTGCCCCGCAAAGAGTTTGAGTTACTTTCACTTCTTGCATCAAAGCCCGGAAAAGTGTTTACACGCGAAGAAATATACTCTTCGGTATGGGGTGAGCAGGTAATTGTGGGTGACCGTACAATTGATGTGCACATAAGGAAACTGCGCGAAAAGATTGGCGAAAATCACATTAAAACTCTAAAGGGAATAGGCTATAAATTCGTTGAATAGCATTTCGTCTTTTCAAAATATCCGATTAGTATGTGTAATTATCGTACTAATTTTGTATATTTAGGTGAATCAAAAAACAATTAAAATGAAATTTAAGATCTTAATATCAGCTCTAATTGTATTACTTGCGTTTGCTTGCAAGCGCAAATCAACCGACGATTATGAATACTATCAGCCTGCGCCTAAAGACACTACTAAGACCGAAGTGATAGAAACCCCTGTTATTGAGGAAGTGGTTGAAATTATTGAAGAACCCGACAGAGGAGTTGACCTAAAAAATCACAATTATTTTATTGTTATTGCCACTTATACTGTTGAAGATTTTGCTAAGTCGCAAAAGAAAAAATTCGAATCGCAAGGTTACAATCCCGATATCTTTATGCTCAATCAGGATGGCTGGTACAGGCTTGCTGTTGAATCGTACAAAACACACGAAGAAGCAAAACAAAGGCTAAATGTGTTGAAAGAAAAAGGAGGACTTTTCAGTAATGCACGAATAGTTTTCAAAAGAAATTAATAGTTAAAAACATAATTGTAAAACTTACAAGTAAACCCGCGTAAACCTGCGCGGATGTGTGTTTTTGTAAGTATATGCGTGAAGTTCCCACTATCCCGGAAACTAGTATTGCAATAATAATAAACCCTGTCAAATCGAGGCCATACTTAAAAGTTATTGCAAAAAGTAAGCCCAGTAATCCGCCCATACCTGAAGCATGTCCCGATATTTTCCATCTCATGGTTATGATAAAAAGAATAATTAATGTAATGCTGGCGGCAGTCATGTAAAGACTAAAGATTTGTGGAACAGGAAGTTTTGCAAGAAGACGAGCACCCATAAACACACTAAATGCACTAAACACATAAGGAAAAATCCTATCGCGATGATGCTGCATATAGCTGTTGAAGTTCGAGATGGCAGAAAGCAAAAGAATAAATGCGATTGGAATGACAAAACTCGTCACAAAAATAATTCCCAAAAGTATATTTTTCATCTGTGCCGAGTAGAGTGCTGTAGTGGGTAAGCTGAAAAAAACAATCAGAAAACCCAGAGTTGGAATTATGAACGGGTTAAAAATAAATGAGAATAACCGGGCTGTATTTTTATAAATAATATCAGTCATATTAATTCAAAAATGTATTGTTTAAAATGAAAATCTTAAAGTTCTTTTCTTAATCTTGCAACTTGTATGCCAAGTTGCTCCCTGTATTTCGCCACGGTACGCCGGGCAATAGGAAAGCCCTTCTCTTTTAAAATTGCAGCAAGTTTTTCATCGGTCACCGGCTTTCGTTTATCTTCATTATAAACTACTTCCTGCAAAATTTTCTTAATTTTTCGTGTCGAAACCTCTTCACCCGATCCGTCTTGCATGCTTTCACTGAAAAAGTATTTCAAGGGATAAATTCCAAAGTGGGTTTGAATGTATTTGCTGTTCGACACTCTTGATATGGTTGAAATATCGAGACCTGTTTCTTCCGCAATATCTTTTAAAATCATTGGTTTGAGCTTAGTCTCATCGCCTTCAATAAAAAAGTCGGTTTGATATTCGAGTATAGCATTCATAGTAAGCAATAGCGTTTGATGTCGTTGTTTTACGGCATCGATAAACCATTTTGCACTATCGAGCTTTTGCTTCACAAAACTTACTGCTTCTTTTTGATCTTTCGATTGATTTTTGCGATTTTCGTTATACGCTTTTAGCATATTGGCATAATGTGAACTTACCCTGAGGTCGGGCACATTTCCACGGGTTAAATAAACCTGCAGTTCTCCTTCAATAATTTCAAGAGTAAAATCGGGAATAATTACATTGTTGGCTTTATTGTAAGGATTGCTGTATGCATTACCCGGCTTCGGATTAAGCCTCATTATTTCTTCAATGGCAAAGCGTAAATCTTCTTCATCTATGTCGAGCCTAAGCATTATTTTATCGTAATGCTTCTTCGAAAATTCCTCAAAGTAATTCCCAATAATTTTAGCTGCAGTTAATGTGTCTTCATTTTTGTTTTCCTTACGCTGTAGTTGAAGTAGAAGACATTCTCTTAAATCGCGAGCCGCAATACCCGGAGGGTCAAGATCCTGTACTACTTTAAGCATTTCTTCCATTTCCGAATCGGCCACTTCAAGGTTTATACTAAAGGCCAAATCATCAACCATAGCTTCAATCTCGCGGCGCAGATAACCGTCTTCGTCGATATTGCCAATTATATACTCGGCCAGCGTGTATTCGCGTTCTTTTAAGTCAATAAGTCCAAGCTGCTGTGTTAAATATTCGTGAAAAGTAGAACCCACGCTAAAAGGAATATCTTCTTTTTTATCATCTTTCGAATAATTATTGATACGGAATTTATAAGAAGGTTCGTTATTTACATAATCTTCAATCGAAATGTCTTTGGTGCTTTCGTCGTTTGTTTCGCTATTCGATTGCTCTTCCGATTGCTCGCCTTCACGATGATTTTGGTCAACTTCCAGTACCGGGTTTTCTTCAAGCTCTTTTTTAATTCGTTGTTCTAACTGAATGGTTGGTAATTCCAGCAGCTTAATCATTTGAATTTGCTGCGGAGATAGTTTCTGCAACAGGCGTTGTTGTAATGTGATTTTTTGTGCTGCCATTATCGGGTTTTTATTAATGGGTTAAATTTATAAAAAATGAAGCTTATACCGATACAAAAACAATAGAATGAAAAGAATTGGGTCTTTCTGTGTCCTATGTTTAATAAAGAAACCGGATTGAATCTATGCAATCCGGTTTTATATCACGTTAGTAATTAACAAATTATATGCTAAAACTCACAGTTTTTGGGCGTTCGGGGGAAAGGTATCACATCGCGTATATTTCCCATGCCTGTAACAAAAGTTATGAGGCGTTCGAACCCTAGTCCAAAACCACTGTGAGGCACTGAGCCGTAGCGACGGGTATCGAGATACCAATCCATTTCTTTAAGAGGTATGTCCATTGCCTTCATTTTCTCAACAAGCACATCGAGGCGTTCTTCGCGCTGCGAACCTCCAATAATTTCACCTATTTGTGGGAATAGAACGTCCATAGCCGCCACGGTTTTACTATCTTCATTCACTTTCATGTAGAAAGCTTTTATGTTGGCAGGGTAGTCGATAAGTATCACCGGTTTCTTAAAATGTTTTTCCACTAAATAGCGTTCATGCTCGCTTTGCAAGTCAGTGCCAAAACCTTCAACCGTGTATTTGAATTTTCCTTTTTTAGCCGGTTTCGAATTTTTCAGAATGTTAATAGCTTCGGTATAGGTTAATCGCACAAAATCGTTTACAGCTACAAATTTTAGCTTTTCTAAAAGCTCCATTGAGCGTTGATCCTGTGGCTTGTCTTTTTCTTCTTGCTGTTGGCGATCGCTAAGGAACTTCAAATCTTCAGCACAGTTATCGAGTGCATATTTGATGAGGTATTTCAGAAACTCTTCGGCCAAATCCATGTTGTCGTTCAGGTCGTAAAAAGCCATTTCGGGTTCAATCATCCAAAATTCGGCAAGGTGGCGCGATGTATTTGAATTCTCGGCACGGAAAGTAGGTCCGAAAGTATAAATTTTTGACAGTGCAAGTGCTGCTAACTCACCTTCGAGTTGTCCCGATACGGTAAGGTTGGTTTGTTTTCCGAAGAAATCTTCGCTGTAATTAATGCTTCCGTCTTCATTGCGCGGAGGGTTTGCCATGTCGAGCGTGGTTACATGGAACATTTCACCGGCACCTTCGGCATCGGAAGCGGTAATTATTGGAGTATGTATGTTGAAGAATCCTTTATCGGTGAAAAACTTATGTACTGCAAAAATCATGGAATGGCGTACACGTGCTATGGCACTAAAGGTATTGGTACGATAACGAAGGTGGGCATTTTCCCTTAAAAACTCAAGGCTGTGACGCTTAGGTTGCAGAGGATATTTGTCGGGGTCGGCCTCGCCAATTACATCAATTTCTTTTGCTATGAGTTCAACGGCTTGCTGTCCTCCCGACTCAACCAATTCTCCTGTAACAGTTAGTGCTGCGCCTGTTGTTACTTTTCGAAGAAGTTCTTCGGAAAAAACTGCCACATCAGCTACAATTTGAAGATTGTTTATTGTTGAACCATCATTTAAATTAATGAAGTTCACGTTTTTGCTTTCACGTTTTGTGCGAACCCAGCCGCTCACTTTTATTGTAGTGCCAATAGCATCCGATTTAAGAATTTCTTTGATTTCCTGACGTTTCATCTTATTCTGAGATTAAAAAAATTAATGAATCGCAAAGGTAAAATTTTCTGTATAAACATTTATAGCATGCCGCCTATAAATGAATTCAATATGCAATTCATTTAATTTTAATTATTTCTTAAAAAAAATGAGCGAAATGTTAAAACACGTTTTGAATTCTCGATTGTGCTTCTTCTGTTTTTGCCTTGAACCCATTAATCAAATCGTCAAAAACTTCTTTAACAGTTGAAATTTTGGTTTCTCTGAAAGCATTACTGCCTGCAAATGCGTACCCTGATTTCATGTTGCCTTTTGCGGCATTGTAGAGAGCAGTAACAATGCAATACGGGCTTTTACTTATGTCGCAGGTTTTGATGCACTGAAAAGGACACGATTTAGGAACTTTTAATCCTTTTTTCACTTTGTCGATAAAAGCATTGCCAAATGCACGACCTGGCATACCTACCGGACTTTGAATGATTTCAATTTTTGATTCATCGGAATCAATATATTGTTGTTTAAAAACATCGGATGCGTCGCATTCTTTGGTAGTTACAAAACGGCTACCTAATTGCACGCCTTTTGCACCCATTTGCATTATTTTGTAAATGTCGTTTCCATCATAAAGACCACCGGCTGCAATTACCGGTATTTCTTTATTGTATTTTTCTTCGAATAGTTTTACTTCGCGAAGAACATCGGGAAGAATGTGCTCAAGAGAGTAATTTTCGTCGGCAAGTTGTTCTTTTTTGAAACCTAAATGTCCGCCTGCTTTTGGGCCTTCAACCACAAAAGCATCGGGCAGGTAATCGAAATTGGCTTTCCATTTTGCGCATATCAGTCTGGCCGCTTTCCCCGAAGAAACAATGGGTACCAAACGGGTTACGCTATCGGGTTTCAAAAACGAAGGTAAATTAAGCGGTAAACCTGCTCCTGCGAAAATAATATCGGCCTTTTCGGCTATTGTGGTACGCACCATATCTTCAAAATTGGTAAGTGCCGACATAATATTTACCCCAATCACTCCCTTTGTAGCTTCTCGTGCTTTGCGTATTTCGTTTTTTAAACCATCAATGTTTGCCTGAAGATAATCGGTAGCTTTGTTTTTATACATTAATCCAAGGCCTGCGCATGATATTACACCTACTCCGCCCTGATTGGCTACTGCTGCTGCCAAACCCGACAGCGATATACCTACACCCATTCCGCCCTGTATAATTGGCACCGGAATGTTTATTCCTCCTATTTGTAATTCTCTCATTAAATAAATCTATTTTAAAACTGTGTGCAAAGCTAAAACATTAAATAGTTTATGTGCTTATTCAGCATGTTAAAATCATGTAAATAAAAATAGATTGATGTTTTAATAAGTAGATATAGTGAAAGTTAAGCTGTATATGCCGAAAGGGATAGTATTCAATAGCACGATGTATTTTTGAACATTTTACTCTATGCTACCATTTTTCATGCCGGCACTTTTTTTATATGTGTATATGGTCAAAACAAAAATTGCATTATTGATTTTGTTTAATTGCATTATAAAGATACTGATTTATTGGTTTTAGCAATTTGAAGTCTTTTACAATGCTTTCTATAATTTCAGCACTTAGTAGTTCTTCGTCTGAGATATATTTAACTGGAGTAAACGACTTGTATCGTAACAAATTTATGTGTTCAAATTCTGAAGGAAAACCTTTTGGTGCAGTTTTTAGTTTTTCATCGTCAATCAATTCGAAATTAAGTTCGAATTTTGACTCATTTATGATATCAATCAATTCGTCGGCATAGTGAAATATTTCTGTTCTTATTGCTTTCAAATTTTGAGGTGAAGGTTTGTAAATGCCACCACTCACAAACGATTGCCCGGGCTGTATGTGTATATAATAGCCTGGGTTTCCGGCATTGCGCCCTTGGTAAGCAATAAAAGCTCCAAAATAGTTTTTGTATGGTCTTTTATCTAACGAGAATCTTAAATCGCGATAAATACGAACGGTACACTTTTGGGATTCAAGAAATGGAATTTCTTTATCGAATGAGCGTATTTCATTTATCAATACACCGGTAACATGAAGAAAAAAATCATGCGCTTTTGTGTGTCGCTTGCGATTCTCGTTAAACCATTCGCGATTATTATTGGCTTCAATATCCAATAAAAAACTCAATATTTCTTTCATTTCCCACTACATAAGCTTGTAAAGAGCATCGATAACGTTTTGAGCCCCCTTTGCTACTATACTTATGGATGAGTCGAGCATGTAGCATGGCGAAGAAACAATTTTATTTTTTGAGTCTACAACAATATCATCGGCTTCGGTTGTTTGGTGTTTGGCGCCCATACTTTCAATGGCATCGGCTGTTCCTTTGTCGCTTCCAATAGTTAAAGTGGCGTTTTTTACCACTTTGGCAATAAGTGCAGGAGTAATGCACAGTGCACCAATTGGAAGTCCGGCTTTTACTGCATTTTTAATGGCGCTTTCAACTACGGGGTTTACCAAACAATCGGGGCCGTCAATGGCAAATGTACACAGGTTCTTAGCCGCACCAAATCCACCCGGGAAAACAATTGCATCATAACCGTCGGGGTTAAAATCTTTCAACTTTTTAATCTTTCCACGTGCTATTCTGGCTGCTTCAATAAACACATTGCGTGTTTCGTTCATTTCTTCTCCATTAACATGGTTAATTACATGGTACTGATTAATGTCAGGAGCATAACACTGATAGGTACTACCTGTGTTTTCAATTGCTAAAAGCGTGGCAACCGATTCGTGAATTTCAGCACCGTCGAAAACGCCGCATCCGGCTAATACCACAGCAAATTTTTTATTTTTCATCGTAATTCAAGTTTAAAAGTTAAATGGAGCTAATTTTTTTATTTCAAAACTAAACAAAAAATTTCCGAAGTGCAATTAATTATAATAATAGTGTATCTGAAATATGAGAATTTATTCGGAAATTATAATTCACTATTGGTTTATAATGAATTGGTAACCCTTGCTGATTTCAGAAAAAAAAGAATATATTTGCCGTTCAGTAAAAAAGCATATAAAAAGAATCAAAAAATTTTAAAAAAATGCAAAATAAAGGTGCTATAAGGCTATTTGCAATATTACTGGCCTTAGTATGTTTATATCAATTGTCATTCACGTATTTTGCAAACCGTGTTGAAAAACAGGCTGAAAGATACGGCGCTACGTTTGCTGTTGGTATTGACGATTTGAGAACAAAAGACAGTATTCAGGAAGTTCATAAAACGCTTTATCTTGATTCAATCTCAAGCGAAGTAGTGTATAACTTTCTTGGTATTCGTAAGTATACCTATCGCGATGTACAAGCTCGCGAAATAAACCTGGGTCTCGACCTTAGGGGCGGTATGAACGTAACTTTGGAAGTTTCGGTTTATGATTTAGTGAAGGCAATGTCGAATTACAGCGACGATTCCACATTGAATGCCGCACTTGATTTAGCCCGTCAATATCAGCTCACAAGTCAGGATGATTTTGTAACTCTGTTTGGACGCGCATTTCAGGAAATTGATCCTAATGCCCGACTTGCAGCAAGTTTCAGCACTCCCGAGTTAAGAGAAAGAATTAACTTCAACTCGACCAATGCACAGGTACTTGAGGTAATCAGAGAAGAGGCCGATGCCTCTATTGATAATACCTTTAATATATTACGTTCGCGTATCGACCGCTTTGGTGTGGCTCAACCTAATATTCAGAAATTGGCTCAACGTGGTCGTATTTTGGTTGAATTACCCGGAGTAAAAGATAAAGACCGTGTGCGTAATCTCCTCCAAGGGACTGCTGCTTTAGAGTTCTGGGAAACTTATGAAAATGCTGAAGTATATCCATATTTATTGGAGATAAACGATTTCATAAAAGAAAGAGAACAGGTAAATAATACAGAGACGGCTCAAAATGGGGAAGCCGCAGAAGTTGATGGAGAAGAAACTGACGAAGAATTGTCGTTACTTGACGAGCTAGGTGCAGCCGATGGCGATATTGACGCGTTAAGCGAAACTGCCGACATGGCTGCCGATTTTCCTTTGTTTGCTACCCTAACCCCTAATGTGAACAATCAAGGTCAACTTTTTCAGGGACCGGTTGTGGGTTTTGCTCACTACCGCGATACCGCTAAAGTAAACAACTACCTTAATATGCCTCGCGTGCGTTCTTCAATCTTACCACGCGATATGATTTTCCGCTGGCAAATGAAACCTTTCGATGAAGCTGAAAACTTTTATCAGCTAGTAGCACTTAAGGTAACTACCCGCGACGGACAAGCACCGCTCGATGGAGGAGCAGTGACCGATGCCCGTCAGGAATTTGGACAAATGAGAGCTTCGGCCGAGGTGACCATGAATATGAATGCCGAAGGTGCAAGAGTATGGGCGCGTATGACCAAAGAAAACATTGGCCGCTCAATTGCAATTGTACTCGACGACTATGTGGTTTCTTACCCTACTGTACAATCTGAAATTACAGGCGGAAGATCAAACATAACCGGAAACTTCACCGTAGAAGAAGCCTTAGACCTTGCCAACATGCTTAAATCAGGTAAAATGCCTGCACGTGTGAATATTGTTGAAGAATACGTGGTTGGACCATCGCTTGGTGAAGAATCAATAAAAGCCGGTTTATGGTCTTTTGTAATTGCATTCATTATTGTACTGGGCTACATGTTAATGTTTTACAGTTACCATGCAGGTGCTGTTGCAAACATTGCTCTGGTTGCTAACCTTTTCTTTGTAATAGGTGTGCTGGCCTCGTTTGGAGCTGTGCTTACCCTTCCCGGTATTGCAGGTATTGTGCTTACCATTGGTATGGCAGTAGATGCTAACGTGCTTATTTATGAACGTATTCAGGAAGAAATAAGAGGAGGTAAAGGCCTCAAATTAGCAATATCCGATGGTTATAAAAATGCCTTATCTGCAATTCTCGATGGCCAGCTTACTACTATGTTAACCGGTTTGGTTTTATTCTTCTTTGGATCGGGCCCGATTAAAGGTTTTGCAACTACTCTTATTATTGGTATTGCAACTTCTTTGTTCAGTGCAATTTTCCTTACCCGTTTAATATTCGAAAACTTCTTGGGTAAAGACAAAAAAATCAAATTCACATCGAAAGTTACTAGCGAATGGTTCCAGAATACTAAAATCAAGTTCCTCGAGAAACGTAAGGTTTCATATATAGTATCAGGTATATTGATTGTAGTTTCGCTGGTTTCAATTTCAACTAAAGGTTTACAGTACGGTATCGACTTTAAAGGAGGACGTACTTATGTAGTAAACTTTGATGAAGAAGTACAGGTAGCCGAAGTGGCAAGCAACCTTGCAGTTGTATTTGACGGTGCCCCCGAGGTGAAAACCTTCGGTGCGAGCAGTCAGGTGAGAATTACTACAAGCTTTATGATTGACAATAACGAAGAGAATATCGACAGTCATGTAGAAGATTTATTATACCAAGGATTACAGTCAATGTTGCCCGGCGATGTGAGCAAATTAGTTTTTGTGGAAGAGTATATTCAAAGTTCAACCAAAGTTGGCCCTACAATTTCTTCTGACATCAGACGTAGTGCATTTATTTCAATTACTCTTGCACTACTGGTTATTTTCATGTACATCTTAATAAGGTTCCGCACATGGCAATATGGTTTGGGTGCGGTTGCAGCAGTTGTACACGATGCAATTATAGTGCTTGGTATTTTCTCAATCGCAAGTAACTTGCTGCCTTTCTCGCTTGAAATTGATCAGGCTTTCATTGCCGCAATTCTTACTGTATTGGGTTACTCAATAAACGATACCGTGGTTGTGTTTGACCGTATTCGTGAGTTTATTGGCCTTTATCCAAAACGTTCAAGCGAAGTGAACACCGATAATGCACTGAACAGTACACTGCGTCGTACATTCAGTACTTCATTATCAACCTTTATCGTGTTGTTGTCGATATTTATTTTTGGTGGTGAAACAATTCGTGGATTTACCTTTGCACTGCTTGTAGGTGTAGTAGTTGGTACTTATTCATCGTTGTTTATTGCTTCGCCAATAGCATTCGATACGCGCAGAAAACTTAAAAAATTAGCCGCGAAAGTAGCGAGATAATATTTTGCTGAAAATGAAAAGCATCAAAGCCCTGCCCTTTATACGGGCAGGGCTTTTTGTGTGTGATTATTGTGGAATAGAAGTTATTTGCTAAATTGTTATGTATGGAAATTGAAGGCAATTTACTTAAAATGAGGACTGAGTTTTCTTCTCCTGTTAATTATTATCTCAGAGCAGGCGAAAACGAAGTGCTATTGAATAGGCTGTTAAATACTGAAATTCGTTTAGAGTTTAGTGGTATGATCAATTGTGTAAAATGCGGCACGAGAACTAAAAAGTCGTACAATCAGGGTTTTTGTTTCCAATGCATGCAAACTGCTCCCGAGTCCGATCCCTGTATCATTCACCCCGAAAAATCGATGGCTCAGTTTGGAATTGCGCGTGACATGGATTGGGCTGTTCTGCACGATTTAATTCCGCACGTGGTGTACTTGTCGTTAACCAGCGGTTTAAAGGTAGGTGTTACCCGCCATAATCAAATTCCGGTACGATGGATAGACCAGGGGGCTATAAAGGCCATAAAGCTCGCACAAACGCCAAACAGGCATATTGCCGGAGTAATTGAGAAGTTCCTGAGGCAATTTGTGGCCGACAAAACTAACTGGAAGCAAATGCTCCTAAACCCGTTCGATGCATCAACAAACCTAGTGGATGAAAAACAGCGAATCGTGCAGTTACTACATCAGGAATTGAAGCAGTATGTGATGCCCGATGATACTGTTCAGGAAATCATATATCCTGGAGAGTTCGATTTTCAAACTCTTGATGCACTAACATTTGATAAACAGAAACTGATTGAAGGAAAGCTGATAGCCATAAAAGGACAGTACTTAATTTTTAGTAACAATACTTGCATTAATATACGAAAACACACTGCATATTATGTTAATGTTTGCTACGATAAAAATATATGATAGTTTTCATCAACTATTTGGGGTACTTTTTTTACTTTTGATAAAAATAAATAAATGATCACCATGGAAAATCTTGACTGGAAAAATCTGGGATTTGGATATCGCGATACCAACTACAATGTTCGTTGCTATTATAGAAACGGAAAGTGGGGAGAACTGGAAGTATCTGATTCAAATCAAATATCAATACATATGGCCGCAACTTGTCTTCACTATGGGCAGGAAGCTTTCGAAGGATTGAAAGCATACAGGGGCAAAGACAATAAAATTAGGGTATTTCGAATTGAAGACAATGCAAAGCGCATGCAAAACTCATCGAAAGGTATTTTAATGGCCGAAATGCCTGTTGATTTATTTAAGGAAGCCGTTTTTAAAGCTATTAAAATGAATAGTGAATTTGTGCCACCTTATGGAAGTGGGGCTTCACTGTATATACGTCCGGTGCTAATCGGAACAGGACCTCAGATTGGTGTTCGACCGGCCGATGAGTACCTTTTTGTTGTGTTTGTTATGCCCGTAGGGCCTTATTTCAAGGAGGGCTTTAAACCTACCGATTATGTAATTTATCGCGAATACGACAGGGCAGCACCTTTGGGAACCGGTCATATAAAAGTAGGCGGAAATTATGCGGCCAGTTTAAAAGCCGGAATTCGTGCTCATTCCGAAGGTTACTCAGCTGTATTGTATCTCGATGCCCGTGAGAAAAAATACCTTGATGAATGTGGCCCGGCCAATTTTTTCGGAATAAAAGGAAATTCATACATCACGCCTAAATCGGAATCAATTTTGCCTTCAATTACCAATAAAAGCCTCAGACAATTGGCTGAAGATTTTGGTATGAACGTGGAAGAGCGTAAAGTTCCGGTAGAAGAACTTGCCGAGTTTACCGAAGCAGGAGCATGTGGTACTGCAGCAGTAGTTTCGCCTGTACGAAGCATTTACGATGCCGATAAAGATATTCGTTATACTTATGGCGACGAGCCCGGAGAAACAAGTAAAAAATTATACCAGAGATTAATCGATATTCAATATGGTTGCGAACCCGACCCTCACAACTGGGTTACCATAGTTGAATAGAAAAAAGAATACTTAAAGCTGTCTGAAAAGACAGCTTTTTTGCTATTGTTCAAAACTTAGCCAGAAGTCAGGATCCGACATTAAATTCTCGTAATATTGCCTACTGGTCATGAGAACAGGCTCATCGGTTTCGGTTCCTAGGTATAACAACGATGCAAGTGTTCTTACCCTTTCACCTTTTTCGGTGGTGTAGTTTTTATCCACTATAAACTTATCGGGCATAAAACCTTCGTCAGTATTCTTGTAGGTGGTGGTATAATGTAAATTCACGTTGGTATGGGCTTTTTCGGCCTGTACTGCAATATCGGGGTTTATAGGACTAAGCATTTCCGAATGAATTTGTGTTTCGGCTTTTAAAAGAACCTTGTGTGTTTTTGATATATATAGCCTTCCCTGATACGAAGTTACATAATAATTACCTGTACGGCTCGCGTTTGGATTTGAGTGTCTGAAAGCGATAACCCAAACTGAATCACCGTTCAACTCTTCTGCGCGGTGCATGTCTAAATCGTATTCGCTAAGATAAACCGTATCACTTACATTGAATGGCTCACGCAACAAGTCAAGAGTTAAGAGTTCATCCATCGAGGTGGTGCCTTGTTTTAAGTTTTCCACATCAAAGTTGCGCTTAACCTTATCAAAACGATAGTTGCGGGCTTTAAAAGCATCTCTTTTATTTCCATATCCCGTAGCATCAGAAATAGTAACGAGGGCTTCCCGTTTGTTTTCAGCTACTTGGTCAATGAATTTTTCGCTACTGTAAATTGCACTAGCCGAAAATGCTTGTGCTATGAATAGTTCTGATACGGCACGGGAAGCATCGCGCACTATGCGGTACATTACCCTCGATTTGGTGCTCACTTCTATGTCTTCAATTCCGTAGGTAAGCGATTCCAGCTCAACTTCAACAGAAGCTTTGCCGGTAAGGCTAGCTATTGGCAGTGAGCGATTTTGGTAACCTATGGCCGAGAAATATATATTTTTATCTGTAAGGTTTGCCGGAATAGTTAAGGTAAATTCTCCTAATGCGTTACTGGAGGTTCCGCTTAGTGTACCTTCAATCCCAATATTTACAAACATCAAGCGCTCGCCGGTTTGTTTGTCGCTTACTGTTCCTGAAATTGAGAACGGAGGATTGGCGTTCGAAACTGAAACGGAAAGCAGGAAAATGACTACAAATTGGAATAATCTATACATAGCATTTCTTTTTTATTCAAAATTAAATACAATTTTTCACTTTAATAACGTTTCAATAGCAGTACTTTATTTTAAATTTGTGATAATTTATTGAATTAGTTTTCAAATAATAAAAATAAATACCATGAAATTAATTGTCCGCATAACAAAATCTCTAATTATTATCATGGCTGTTTTGATGTTTCAGGGATGTGTGGCCAAGAAAAAATTCGTGGCTATGGAAGATTCACGAAACCGTGCCGAAGACAGGGTAATTGAACTGACCAATAAGGTTGAACTGATAGAAAATGAGTTTGAAGGATACAAAAACGATTTTCATTTCAATAACGCTCAAAAAAACTTGCAAATCGATTCGCTGAGTAAAGGAATTATGTATTTAGAAAACAACCTGATGAGTAAGGACGAGAGTCTCGACGATCAGCTAATGGCGTTTCAGGTTGAAAAGCGACGTTTAAACCAAATGCTTGTGGTTAAGGACAGAGAGCTTAACGACGTTAAGCGAAAACTAAGCACCGCTGAAACACGTGTGGCCGATTTGCAAAGCGAAATTCAAAGTCGGCAAGCACAGTTACGAAATGCTTCCGCCGAGCAAAATGCGTTGCAATCGCAAGTAAATCAGAAAGAACGTGAGGTTGAAAAACTGAAAACAGACTACAACAACCTTGTTTCGGAGATTAACACATTGCGTCATCATGTAGCCGAGAAAGACGATAAAATTGAAGTACTTCAGAATCAGGTTAAGCTTTTGCGTTCGCAATTGGGTATTGATTAGTTGAATTATTAAAAGTTTTCTTTCCCTTCCGAAAATTTCATATTTTTAGTGATTATTTTCAAACCCAACTCTTAAACCCTGCTATGAAGTATATTTATTCATTGCTTTTTATCTTTTTCATTTTTCATGTTTCAGGTAATGTGCGTGATACTCTTATTTTTCAAATGGAGCGCTCAATTGATGAGAATGATCCAACACTTCCGTTTATCGATATCAGTTTTGACTTGAAAATAAGCGATATTTCAATTTGCAAGGATCCCGATAAGGTTTTTTATGTAACAGGAACAACGGCTAATAGCCAAGGAGTTCAGCAGGGAATTAAGATTTGGGCCTCGCGCAATTTGAAAGAATGGAACCTTGTAGGTCGAAATAATGGCTATGTGTGGACTTTTGAAGACGATGGCTCTGAGTGGCAAAAAGAGATTGCCGAAATAAACGGCGTAAAAAAACGTGCAATTGTGAATCCCGGCATATTCTATATGCATAATACTTTCTGGATTACTTATACCAATACAAATTCTAATAAATCGGGTATTTTACGAAGCCGTAGTGGCCGGGCTGCCGGACCATACGACGAAGTAAAGGAAGACGGGTTTATGGTACAGGGCGCCAGGGCATCGCTTTTTATGGACACTGACAGCACCACTTATTTTATATGGGGAAATGGCATGGTACATCAAATGAAGGCTAATATGAGTGGTTTTGCTGATTCCCGGCCACGCACTCTTTCGGTTTCAGACCATGATCATCATCCGACAAGCAGGGTTTTTGTAAGTAAATTCAATAACTCTTATTATTTATCGATAAGCAATAGCAGTCATACTTCGGGTAATATTCAGCCACGCGATACTTCAATGCCTGTGGCCGGAAGGCTCGATGGAGTTGTTCTGAAGTCCGATATTTTGTTTGGTAATTATTCCCGGCAGTTGCTTATACCCCATGGTGGTAATGGTTTTCTTTTTGAAGATTTTGAAAATAAAAAATGGTTTGTTTTTGCAGGATCAGGAAAAGGAAATCCACTAGGCGGAGCACAGGCTTTTGTGCCTGTTTCGCAAGCTGAAAGTGGAGCTTTAAAAATGGAATACAAATATCCATTTTTCCCCTCCAATGAGCAGCCGGTAGTATATGTATCGAGGTCGGGAAATAATTCAAGCGGCAACACATGGGGAAATGCCTACACTTCGTTGCAGCGGGCTGTTGATAATGCACCAAGGGGAGCACAAATATGGATTGCTTCGGGGATTTACGAAGGGCCGGTTGACATAACCCTGCACGAAGGCCTATACCTTATGGGAGGTTTCAAGGGTGACGAAACGGAATTATGGCAACGCAATGTGCAGGCTAATCGGACTATAATTCATGGCTTTAACCGTGTGCGAAATTTAGTGATAATAAGGTCGAGCAGTTATGTAAGGCTTGACGGGTTAATAATACGAGCCGGTAATGCCGAGGGGGGTACAAATTTTCAACAGTACGGAGGTGGTCTCCATTTGCTGGGCGGAGGGCAAACCATTCGAATTGTGAATTGCACCTTCGAAAATAATGTGTCGAATCTCGACGGTGGCGCTTTATATGCTTCGATTGGAGCTTCACCCTTGCTTATAAACTGCATTTTCAGAGACAATATATCAAGAAACAATGGTGGGGCAGTTGCTGTGTATTGTAATGGAATTAATGGCTACAATACACGTATTTATAACACGATTTTCGATAATAACTTAGCAGGAAGCAATGGAGGGGCAGTTTACTTCAGCAGCGGCACTTATAACCAAGGTTTATTGTATATGATGAATTGTTTACTTTTTCGTAATACTACTTTGGGTACAAATGGAACAATTTCGCTTGATGGAAGTCCCGATTTTGTTTTGGCTAATTCAACACTTAGTTTCAATATCGGTAATGCTTATGGTTCTTCAGCTGTAAATGTTGGCAAAGTACCGGGTAAGTCGCGCATTGTAAATTCATTGTTTTATGGTAATCAAGGTGCAAGTTTGTTTGGAATAGAGGGTCAAGCCGAAACGGTTTTGGGAACAAGTCAGTATCGGAATATCTGGGTTCAGTTTATTAACTGCCTTTTTAATCAGAACCAAACCGGTAATTTAGTACAGCGAAATTTCGATCGAAAAGAGTGGCCAAGTGTTTCTGTCTTAAATCAGTCGGTATTGGGTGTAAACTGTATTGAAAATAGTCCCTCTTTTGTGAATATTGAGGAACATGATTATCGGCTTAATTCAGGCTCAGTTGCCCGCAATAGGGGAAGTAATCTTTATTATTTTGAATATACTTTAGATGGCCGAAAACGAACACGCCAGAATATCAATATAGGGTGTTACTGATTATGGCCGTTCAACGCTTCAGCTCCGGCCGATATTTCAATTATTTCGTTGGTAATTGCCGATTGACGTGCATTGTTGTAATTTTTCCGTAGCGTATCCATTAAAGAAGTGGCATTGTCGGTAGCTTGGTGCATGGCTGTCATTCGGGCTCCATGTTCCGAAGCGGTTGAGTCGAGCAAAATTCGATGAATCCTCATTTTAAGTGAACGTGGAATAATGTCGTTTAGAATCTCATCTTGCGATGGTTCAAAAATATAATAGGGGAGTGATAAGTTTTCTTCTTCCATTTCTGGTTTTTCTACAGGTAAATATTGCTCGGTGGTAAGCAGTTGAAGAGCAGCATTTTTAAAGCGGTTGTATACAATATCGATGCGGTGAAATTTTCTGCTTTTGAAAATGTTCATTAGTTTTTCTGCAAATTCGGATGAACGTTCATAGTCGCTATTATTTACTAAATCGTGTGCTTCTTCAAAAATATCGAGTTTGCGCATTTTTAATTCTTTTTCAACATGCAAGCCAATTGGCAAAAACTCAACATTGCCTAGTTTTAGTAGCTTGTTATAATTATCGAGCGCATGAATAATACTGAATTTTGTGATATTTGAATTGAATGGGCCACATAAACCACGGTTGGCTCCTAAAACTACAATTAGCACATTTTTAATCTCCTCTTCTTCTTTAAAGAAATCTGAATGCACTTCAATTTCCGAAAGGCTCAGGTTTTGAATTATCTTGTGCAGTTTTTCATCGTAAACTGCAAAGTTAACAATTGCACTCTGAGCTTTTTTCAGTTTTGATGCCGAAACAAGTTTCATTGCATTAGTTACTTTACGGGTGTTTTTTACCGAAGCAATTCTGTTTCTTATTTCTTTGAGTTGAGCCATTATGCAATTTTGTACTTAAGGGAAACTTCTGATGCCACTTCTTTCAATATATCGCTTATATGTTCGTTAAATATTCCGTCTCTTATTTCAGTAAGAATGTTTTTTTTATAAAGTTCAAGATATTCAATATACTCGGTTTCAAAAGTGCTAATTTTGTTGAGAGGTATTTCGTGTAATAAGTCTTCAACCCCCAAATAGATGATGGCAATTTGATGCTCAATTTTCATTGGACTGTATTGCTTTTGTTTTAGTATTTCAACATTACGGGCTCCTTTATTAAGAATTCCTTTTGTGGCAATGTCGAGGTCGGCACCAAATTTTGAGAAAGCTTCGAGCTCGCGGTATTGAGCCTGATCAATTTTGAGTGTGCCGGCTACTTTTTTCATTGATTTTATTTGAGCATTTGCACCTACCCTCGAAACTGAAATACCCACGTTAATTGCAGGCCGTGTTCCGGCATTAAACAGGTTCGATTCGAGGAATATTTGCCCGTCGGTTATCGAAATTACGTTGGTGGGGATGTATGCTGAAACATCGCCGGCCTGAGTCTCAATTACGGGTAATGCAGTTAACGAACCTCCACCTTTTACAATACTATTTATTGAGGGAGGAATATCGTTCATTTTACGAGCTATTTCGTCGGAGTCGGTTATTCGGGCAGCGCGTTCGAGCAGCCTTGAGTGTAGGTAAAACACGTCGCCGGGAAAAGCTTCGCGACCTGGAGGGCGGTGAAGTAACAGTGAAACTTCGCGGTACGATACAGCCTGTTTCGATAAATCGTCGAAAATGATTAAGGCATGGCGACCAGTATCTCTGAAAAACTCTCCTATGGCAGCTCCGGCGTAGGGTGCATAAAATTGAAGAGCAGCAGGATCCGATGCGGTGGCCGATACAATGATTGAATATTTTAATGCTCCATGCTTTTCGAGCGTGTGAGCAATTGAAGCGATGGTTGAACCTTTTTGACCAATACCCACATAAATGCAATATACCGGTTTCTCTTTTTCGTAGTTTTCTTTTTGATTAATTATGGTGTCGATAGCAATAGCAGTTTTTCCGGTTTGACGGTCGCCAATTATAAGTTCCCGTTGACCACGCCCGATAGGTATCATTGTATCAATAGCTTTGATTCCTGTTTCAAGCGATTCGGTTACAGGTTGCCTGTAAATAACTCCCGGTGCGCGGCGCTCCCAGGGCATTTCGTAGAGCTTTCCCGGAATAGGGCCGTTCCCATCAATGGCTTCTCCCAGCGTGTTTACCACTCTTCCCAACATTCCTTCGCCAACTTTTATTGAGGCAATATGTTTAAGGCGCTTTACGGTTGAACCCTCTCGTAGATGATCAGACGTACCAAGTAGTACAGCTCCAACATTGTCTTCCTCAAGATTCATAACTACCCCTGTAGTTCCGTTTTCGAATTCAATCATTTCATTCGATTCCACATTATTGAGACCGTAAATACGGGCAATACCGTCGCCTACCTGTAGCACAGTTCCAACTTCTTCCATTTTTACTTCTGACGAAAATCCGGAAAGCTGTTGTTTCAATATGGATGTAATTTCTGTGGGACGAATACTGGTCATTTTTTTATTAATAAAGTTGTTTTGTTAATTCTTTAAGGCTTGTAGCAATACTTGCATCATATTGTAATCCGTTTATTCTAAGTACAAATCCTCCAATTAATGCAGGATTTGTTTCGGTAATAAATTCAATTTCAGATTGTGTTTGTTCTTCAAATTTTTTGCAAATTAGATCAATTATTTTTATATCAAGTTCAATTGCACTAGTTAGTTTTGCATTAACAATTCCTTTTTTCTTAATAATCATTTCAATTGCGTTGCGACAAATATCCTTTAGATGTTCTTCGCGTTTGTTGTGAAAAATAAGTTTTAATAAGTCGATAGTAAGCGGGTTGAATTCTTTTGAAAAAAGGGCTTCAATTTTTTCTGTTTTCTCAATAATATTATGCCGCTGGTCTTGCATGTATTTGCAGAAATCGGCATATTCCGAAAGTGCAGCATACAAAAGGCGTATGTCGTGTTCAGCCTGGTCGATTAAATTCAAATCAATAGCCATACTTACATAGGCTTTTGCATATCGTGTATTTATACTGCTTCGGTTCATTTTGTGTTAGTTTAAATCAACTTTTTCGACAAGTTTTTTTACTAAATCCATTTGCTTTACTCTATCGTCCATTTCGGTGTAAATTAATTTGCTTGCAATGTCGATAGAGAGTAAGGCAATTTGACTTCTGACCTCAAGTATGGCTTTTTCACGTTCGCTTTTTATTTGAGCAGAAGCATCGCTTATTAATTTTTGTGTTTCTTGTGTTGCTCGTTTCTTGGCTTCTTGAATTATTAGTTCGCGCTGTTCACTGGCCTCTTTAATAATACGTTCTTTTTCGAGTTGTGTTTGTGTTACAATTCTTTTTTGCTCGTTTCTCAGAAATTCTATTTTAGTTTCAGCTTCACTTGCTGATTCCAGAGCAGTTGAAATTGCTTTTTCGCGCTCGTTAAGTATACTTATTAAAGGTTTCCATGCGTATTTTGCCAACACAAAAATTGTAATGCCAAATATTATTGACATCCAAAAAATGGTACCTACATCGGGTATGAGAAACATAATGCAATGATTTTAAATTTTAAGAGTGCTGTTGCATGGCAATCCCATTTACAACAGCACTTTTTTGTTACAATACTGCTAAAAGTACACAAACAATAACAGCTAAAAAGGCAACGCCTTCAATAAATGCCGACGATACAATCAAATTTGATCGAATATCGGCACCTGCTTCGGGTTGACGGGCAACTGCTTCCATTGCTGCTTGCCCAATTTTTGAGATACCATAGGCTGCTGCAAAAGTACAAAGAGCCGCTGCAAAACCTGCTGTCATTTTTGTTAAAGCTACCTCGGTAATCACTGAGAGTGTTGTCATAATGATATATTTAAAGGTTTAATGTCCGTCGTCGGTTGCAAATCCAATGTACAAAGCTGACAACAGAGTGAATATATATGTTTGAATGAATGAAACTAAAATATCAAGAAAAACAATAAAAAGAGAAAACACTACTGCAAACACTGATGCTGCACCACCTGCTATTGCTCCCACTGTATGGTTCATTAGAAATATAAGGGCAACAAGTGAGGTTATAATCATATGTCCGGCCAGCATGTTTGCAAAAAGTCGAATCATTAGTATGGTAGGCTTAATTATTACCCCCATTATTTCTACAATTTGCATAAGCGGAGCCACAGGCGTTTTCATAAATATGGGAACATCGGGGTTAAATATATGCCTCCAATATCTCTTGTTGCCGTGTATCATTGTGGTGAGCAAAGTAAATGATGCCAATACTAGAGTAATTGCAATATTGCTTGTCACATTAAACCCCAGTGGTAATATTAGACCCATTAGGTTTGCCAGAAAAATAAAAGTGAAAAGAGAGGTTAGGAAAGGCAAGAAACGTTCGTACTTATCGCCTATGTATACTTTAGCAATGTTCTCACGTATGAAAACGATAAAGGTTTCCAACACAGTATGCGTGCCTTTTGGTGTTTTCCCCCGGTTTTGTGCTGCTTTCCGAGCCGTTCTTACACTTACGAAAATAAGAATGAAAGCTACAATTATTGTATTGGCTACCGATTTTGTTAATGATATGTCAAGAGGTAAAAAGGCATTCCCGTCGCTTAATGTTTCTACAATTTTCCCATCGTGCGGTCCGCCTTTGTCAATGTAAAAATTGAATTGTGCTGGAGGATGATGAAATTTAGCTGAAGAGAAAATATGAAAGCCGCTGTGCTTGCTATAGAGGATAACGGGTAGTGGTATGGAAAAGTGTTTGTCGCCCATAGTAAAAAAGTGCCATTCATGAGAGTCACCAATATGGTCGAATAAAAATTCAACCGTATTGAACTCTTTTGAAAGGCTATCTGTTTCACTTGCTCTGGTAATGAGCGGTATAGTGAATAAAAATAGCAAAGTTAAGATAACAGTAAGTAATCCCTTCATACAATAATGCTTAACCACACAGGTAAATATAGTGATTTTATTTATATAAAAATATTCGCAAAAAAATTAAAAACAGAAAGCTTTTGAGGAGAAATACTTATGATTTAGTATTATTTATCAATTTCATTACCGAGCGTACCTCGTATACAGCATAGGCTACATAGAGTAGCAGATATATAATTAAAAAGTTTACAGCGTTTTTTTCGTCAATAATGATATAAATAACCCCAAAAACGATATAAATAAACATTTTTAAGAACGAAAGCATCATGAATTTGAAACTAAATTTAGCGACATCGTTACGGGTTATACGTAACATGTAGTTGTGCAAAAGAAGTGTTGAGAGGTAATAAAACAACAGAACAAAAGGAAAGATTGTTAGAAATTTTATTCTAAAAACAGTTAGAAAAAGGAGTACCCCTACACTCAATATTATAAGAGTATAAACTGTAAGTCCTTTAAAAAACTTTTTAAAATTGTTGTCCATAACCTTTCATTCTAATGATTGGTATTGGGGGACAATTGTATGAAGCAAACCGAATTATTTTGACTTGGCTTCGGTTTTGTTGTTCATTTTACAATTACCCGAGAATATTGCACCAGGTTCAATCATAAGTTTGCCTGTGGCTACTTCTCCTGTTAAAACCGATGATTCTTTCAATGTAAGTAATTCTTTTACATCAATTTTTCCGTCAATGGTGCCTTCTATTTCGGCTGAACGACAGGTAATTTCCCCATTTATTATTCCTTTGTGGCCAACAATAAGTCTTCCGGCAGTAACAAGTTTTCCCTGTATGTTTCCATCAACTCTAATGTCGGTTTCGGAATTAATTTCGCCCACAATTTTGGTTGATAATGCAATGAGGTTAACAGTGTTGGCTGTATTGTCTGCTTGTTTTGCCATATTTATTGTTTTTAGCTATTCTTATTTGCTTTACTGAAAAGCAAATGTAACAAAATCAATTCAACCACTCAACCCGAAAAATGAGTTTTGTTAGAATTAAGAGCAAAAAAAATCTCGCATAGGCGAGATTTTAATTTCTTTTTGTATTTTTCAACTGTATTATACAGTAACTTCTTTTTCAATTGCCAGTTTACCTCTGTAGTATCCACACTCGTTACATACGGTATGATACTTCACGGCTGCACCACAATTAGAGCATGCAGAAAGTGTTGCAGGAGTTGCTTTATAGTGAGTCCTGCGTTTGTCTCTTCTAGTCTTTGAAATTCTGTGCTTAGGATGTGCCATTTCTTCGTTATTTTTTGTTTTCTAATAATTTTTTTAATTCATTCCATCTCTCATCAACCTCGATTTTTTTTTCGCTTATTTCTTCTTCGGTCACAAGATATTGTTTTAATTTTTCTTCCATTTCGCTGTTGCATGTTGAATTGCCGTTTTTGTCGGGAACATGTACATGCATAATTGGCAACGAAAGTACTACAAGTTCGTAAAGATATTGAGCAAGGTTAATGTGATCTTCAGTTAATGGTATCACAATTAAATCATCACTCATCTCGCCAGCTTCGCTACCAAATTTCACAAAAAGCTTGCTTTTGCTTTTTATGGCTTGCATGTAGTTATCGAGACAGCGATGACACATTAGTTCAACATCTCCTTTAACAGCCATTTCTAGAATCATTAAGCTTGACGATTTTGTAAGTTCTACCTTACATTTTATGCTTCCTTTTTCTAATTCGCTGCTATCGAACTTTTCAAAGAACTTGTCGTTTAATTCAAATCTGAATTGATGTTTGCCTTCTTTAAGCCCTTTAAAGGCTATTTCATATTGTGAGAAGTAACTCATCTCTTCTATTTTTTAAAAGTGCTGCAAAAATATAAAAAAATTACAAACCAATAAACTTTTCTTAGTCTTTTTAAAGTATCTATTTACAAAGAGTTGTGTTTTGTGCGCGTGGAGTTTTCTTTCTTCATTTTACGCACAAAATAAACCAGTGTAATAGCTGAGGTTAAAAACAAGACTGAAACTATAATTACTCCTCCTATAATGGCAAGGAATTTCCAGCGTTCAAGGTCAGGATCAGCGCCCTTGGTAAGCAATGTGTAAACTACAAATATTTCGCAAATGGCAGTTATGATCACTGAAAAAATATTGATACGTAATAAAATATTTGCAGGTAAATGACTGAATATGTTTTTCATATATTATTAATGTTTTTACTTTCAGCTATAATTCTTTTTTTAATACAATGCGAAAAGTTGTTTTTTTGTTCGCTTCAGAATTACGAAGCATGAGTTTTCCGTTGTGATAAAGTTCAATAATGCGTTTCGAAAGTGAAAGGCCAAGACCCCAACCTCTTTTTTTTGTGGTAAAACCGGGGTTGAAAACAGTTTTGAATTGTGACTTATGGATACCTTTTCCATTATCACAAATGTCAATGTATATTTCTTTCTCTTTTTCTTCAACTTCAATGTTTATTGTACCCTGATTGTTTTCAATGGCATCGACTGAGTTGCGTAAAAGGTTTTCTATTACCCAACTGAATAGCGATGACGAGAGAGGAACAAAAAGTTCGCTATTTGGGTCGAAATTGTAAGTG
>SKHV01000349.1 GCA_007116765.1 Prolixibacteraceae bacterium
CCAACATTACTTACCATTGGCAACAGTAAACATACCAAATGGATATTTTATTCCTTACCCAACGTCAAGCCCGATAAACTATTTAAAGCGGCCATAAAAGTAAGTTTAACAAAGTTTTTCCTGCCGGCTTATTTGATTATTTCGCTTCCGCTTATCTATTTTAAGGGAGGGAGCGCCGTACTTGATATTGTGACCATTTTTATTTTTAATTGCTTGGTCACATTTTTAATTCAGTACATGCAAACCCCGTATTTCATGTTTACCCGCGAAAAATCAGCTTCACAAGGAGGCGGCACTGCCTTGAAAATGTTTTTAGCGATTTTTGCCGGTATCCCGCTTGGCTTTCTTCATGCATACCTTACGAAAGAAAATGTTTTGATGCCGATCATTTTACTTGTTATCTATACTGTATTGCTTTTGTTTATTAGCAAGTTTGGATTTGCAAAGCGTTACAATTGGCAATATGTAAAGAATGCCAATAATGCATTTTGATTTATGTCTCTTAAATACCTTTAAGGAATTTAAATAATGTATTTTTGCAAAAAATAACATTATGAGCGGAAAACTTTATTTAATACCCACTACACTGGGCGACGAAAACCCATACAATGTACTGCCTGCCGATATCAAGCCATTGGCTAAGTCCATCAAATTCTTTATGGTTGAAAATATGCGTTCGTCCAGGCGGTTTTTAAAAAGCATAGATCCTGAAATAAATATCGACGAACTTACTTTTTTCGAAATCAATAAGCGTACACGCCACATCGATATGGTAGAATTTTTCGAAAATGCAATTGCGGGCAACGACATGGGTATTATTTCGGAAGCCGGTTGCCCCGGCGTAGCCGACCCCGGTTCCGATGCCGTGAAAGTAGCCCATCAAAAAGGCATCGAAGTGAAGCCACTGGTTGGCCCCTCGTCGATTTTGCTTTCGCTGATGGCCTCGGGCATGAACGGGCAAAACTTTGCTTTTATTGGCTACCTGCCCATAAAACAACCCGGGCGCGGAAAAGCCATGAAATACATGGAACAACGGGTAGTTAAAGAAGACCAAACACAAATTTTCATTGAAACCCCCTACCGGAACAACCCCCTGCTGTCCGATTTGGTAAAAACCCTCGATGGCAACACCCGCCTTTGCGTGGCCTGCGACCTTACCCTCGAAAGTGAATACATACGAACAAAAACCATTCGCGAATGGAAAAAAGAACTGTCCGACCTGCACAAACGACCGGCAATTTTTTTGATAGGGAAATAGATGAATGCATAAATTATTCCGCATAAATAATTGAAATCATAAGTCTTATACAAATAATATGAATGGTTTTTATTAATTTTGATTTATGGCAAGTATAAAATCATTATCAGAAATAAAAAGAACCTTAAAGAATAACAAACAAATTCTTTATAAGAAATACCCAATTAAATCATTGGCAATATTCGGTTCTTATGCCCGAAAAGAGCAAAATACGATAAGCGATTTGGATTTATTGGTTGAATTCAATGATAAAATAGGCATTAAGTTTATTGACTTAGCTGATGAAATTGAGAATATTATTGGGGTTAAGGTTGACTTAGTTTCTACAAATGGCATAAAAGAAAAATATTTACAATCAATCCAGTCAGATTTAATCTATGTCTAAACGAGAAAGGATTTTACTGCTAGAAGACATGTATGAAGCTGCTTTAAAATTTTGGAATTGATATCGAGATAGTTTGGTCAATCATCGAAAACGATCTAAACACTCATATCGAATGGATTGAGGTTATTCTTAATAAATAAACAGACCTAACTTGCAAGTTGGTCTAATATTGTCAATACTTGGGCAAAAACCATTCGCGAATGGAAAAAAGAACTGCCCGACCTGCACAAACGACCGGCAATTTTCTTGATAGGAAAGTAAAAAATATATCTGCATTTCATACTATTTGTATATACCTTTGAAGTATTAAATAAAACATGCGATGAAGACTGTATCTTTAAAAATTGATGATTTAATATTCGGGGAAACTGAGAAAATTCTTTCAAGCGTTAAAAAACCTCGCAATCGTTATATAAACGAGGCTTTAGATTATTATAACAAACATCAACGCCGTTTAATTCTTGAAAAAGAGTTATCTATGGAGTCAAAACTTGTTATGGCCAATTCAATGGCGGTTCTTAATGATTTTGAAAATATTGAATATGACTATTAAACATTTCGAAAGATTCTAATTGACTTATAATACCAACACCCATAACCCGGACCTTTGGCTGCCCATATCGGCAAAAGAGGTGAAAGCGCGCGGCTGGGACAGTATCGACGTGATATTGTTCAGCGGCGATGCCTATGTGGATCACCCTTCGTTTGGTTCGGCGGTTATTGGCCGTGTGATGGAGGCCGAAGGGCTAAAAGTAGCCATTGTTCCCCAACCCAATTGGCGCGACGACCTTCGCGACTTTAAAAAGCTTGGTCGCCCAAACCTGTTTTTTGCGGTAACTGCCGGCTGCATGGACAGCATGGTTAACCACTACACGGCCAACAAACGTTTGCGCTCGAACGATGCTTACACGCCCGATGGCCGCCCCGACATGCGCCCCGATTATGCCACTACGGTATACAGCAACATACTGAAAAACCTTTTCCCCGATGTGCCTGTGGTAATTGGCGGCATTGAAGCCTCGTTGCGTCGTGTAACACATTACGATTACTGGAGCGACCAGCTCAAGCCCACCATATTGCACGACACCAAAGCCGACATGCTCATTTACGGCATGGGCGAAAAAGCCCTGGCAGAGCTGATAAAACAGATAAAAGCAGGAAAAAAAATAAACGAAATAAACGACATTCCGCAAACTGCATTCTTGCAAAAAGAAATGCCGACCGATATAATAGAAAGCAAACAGGGCATAGTGCTTAACAGCCACGAAGCCTGCCTGGCCGATAAATTGAAATATGCAGCCAATTTTCGTCATGTAGAAGAGCAGTCGAATATGTGGAACGGCAAGCACATAGTGCAACAGGTGCATGGAAAATGGCTGGTGATAAACCCTCAATATCCGCCCATGAGCGAAGGCGAAATTGACCGGGTTTTCGACTTGCCCTATACCCGCATGCCCCACCCCCGCTACAAAAACAAACACATTCCGGCCTACGAAATGATACGCCACTCGGTGACCCTTCACCGGGGTTGTTTTGGTGGTTGTGCCTTCTGTACCATATCGGCACACCAGGGCAAGTTTATTGCCAGCCGCTCCAAAGAATCGATTGCCAAAGAAATAAAAGCAGTAAGCCAAATGCCCGATTTCAAAGGCTACATTAGCGACTTAGGCGGTCCATCGGCCAATATGTACAAAATGCAGGGTAAAGATCTGGAAATATGCAAAAGCTGTAAGCGCCCCTCGTGCATACACCCGGGAATTTGCAAAAACCTCGACACTTCGCACCTGGCGCTTTCGGAAATATACAAAATTGCCGACACGCACCCCGGCGTGAAAAAAGCTTTTGTAACCAGCGGCATACGCTACGACATGATTTTCGAAAAAGGGCACGATACGCCCGAAAACCTAGCGTATATGCGCGATGTAATCCGCAATCATGTTTCGGGTAGGTTGAAAGTTGCTCCCGAGCATACCAGCGACAATGTATTGCAGGTAATGCGAAAACCTTCATTCGACCTGTTCAAAAAACTGCTTGGATTTTTTAATAAAGAAAACCGTGCCGCCGGGCTCAAACAGCAACTCATCCCCTACTTCATTTCGAGCCATCCGGGCAGCAGAAATGAAGACATGGCACAACTGACGGTCGAAACTCAAAAGCTGGATTTTAAACTGGAGCAGGTGCAGGATTTTACGCCAACTCCCATGACCGTAGCCACGGTAATTTACTATTCGGGCGTGCACCCGTACACGCTAAAGCCGATATTTACGGCACGCAGTAAAAACGAGAAGCTTGAACAGCGGAAATTTTTCTTTTGGTATAAACCCGAATACCGGGCTGCAATAAACAGAGAGTTAAAAAAGATGGGCTTTAATCGCCCATGATTTCCTCACGGGTATACATGCCATCACTCACAATTTCGTCCAATAAATTAGTCTTATCAATTATAATTTGCTCAAGATACAAAGTTGCTACATCCTTTCGGTTATTATAAAAAGTTCCCATTGACTTAGCTACACGTTCATTTTTCATGATAGCTACCGCAAGGTCAATCGCTTCTTTAGCCATCATGTTGGTTGATTTGTATATTGACATTGTTTGCTCATCTCTCATAATTGAGCGACAAGCATCGATAGTTGCATCCTGTCCGGTTATTACTTTAGGATACGCCAACCCATTCCTGTCAAAAACACGAACAACGGCCTGAGCTATATTATCGTTACTGGCCAGTATCACATCAATAGGCTCATCATTGAAATCGAGTGTCCGTTGCAGCGCATGTTCTGCATTTTTCTCATCCCAACTTTCCACAAAGGTACGGTACATTACATTTATATCTCCTCTATCTATATATGGTTTCAAAAAAGCTTCTTCACCTGCTTGCATTAAACGGGCATTATTATCGGAAGCATCGCCCCAAAGCATCACATAATTCCCTTTGGGTACTTTATTGTGTGCGTATTGAGCAAGGTTGGCTCCCAAATCAGCATATTCGTATGTAATTAAATAATCAAGATCTGAATTTAAAATAATCCTGTCATAAGCAATTACCTTAAGGTTGGCATCGTGAGCGGTACGTACAATGCCTGCTGCTGAATTTTGATTTACCGGAATAACTATAAGTACACCAATACCTTCATCTACAATTTGGCTTGCCTGTTCAAGTTGTAAATTTTCATTTCCACCTGCAATTTTAATGACCAGTTCCACACCGGCATCGGCAGCATGTTTTTTCAAATATTCAATATCGGTATACCAACGCCCTTCCATATCGTGAAGAAGTATGCCAATTTTATTGTCCGTATTTGAAGTGCAGGCACTAAACACAAACACTAATGCGAATAAAAAATATGCTACTCGTTGCTTTGCTTTCTTAAACATGGTATATATTTTTATTAATACAATGGTAATTTTTTGCAATTTAGAGAAAAAAACGAGTTGCGCAACTGACAAAAAAAAATATTCGGTAATTCATGTAGACTCACATAAATTACCGAATATATATTTTACTTGTTAACTACTAATTCAGCAAGCAGTTAATTACTGTATTGTTATCTGATTTTATGCCCTTTTACCGCATAGAAGAAAATGTACAAGTAACAAACTGCAGGAACAATAAATGCCCACGAATAACCTGCGGTATCAGCAATTGAACCCATAATTGGAGGAATTATCGCACCACCCAGAATTAAAGCATTGATTAGCCCTGATGCAGGAGCCATTTCTTCACTATCGAGGTTGCGTACAGCCAAAGAGAAGATATTCGGGAACATAATTGAATTGAACAGTCCGATTGATATTACAGTCCAAATAGCTACCTGACCTGTTGTGAATGTTGTAATAATACCTAAAGCAGCGGCCATAAGGGCAAATATTGCCAAAGAACGGGCAGCTTTTCCGCGTCCAAATTGCATAAATATGAAGTTTACAAATGCAGTACCTGTAAAGGTTAATCCAATGCCCCAGTTCCAATCGGTAACAAACGAACCAGATACAAGTGCCAATATTAAAATAGCAATTATATATGCATACTTCTTAACTCCGTTCTTCATGTCGGAGAACATTATTGAACCAAAGAAACGTCCAATCATTGCACCTCCCCAATAAATTGCAGCATATGTTGATGCCATTTCAGCGTTAATCAAATCGCTTGTTCCTCGAATATAATTTACCAATAAACCTGCATTACCAACCTCAGCACCTACATAAGCGAAAATACCAAATGCTCCAAGCAACACGTGTGGGTACTTCCAAATACTCTTTTTCTCGCCTTCTTTTTTCTCGGTTTGAAGTGCCGGAAGCTTAATTGTAAACAGAATAATTGCAACTGCTATTACAATAAGTGCCATAATAATAAAAGGGACAGGAATACGTGCAGCAACATCAAGACCAAACTGCTTTTCTTGTGCTTCAGTTGCCAAAGCCGGTAAATCAAGATTTCTGAAAATTGCAATCCCAATTAACCAGGGAGCAACCATAGTAGCTACCGAATTCAATGCCTGTGTAAGGTTCAAACGGCTCGATGCCGAACTCTCAGATCCTAATGCCGTAACATACGGGTTTGCTGCAACTTGCAGAAAAACAACACCTGTAGCTAATATAAATGTAGCTACATAAAACAATCCTAATAGTTGACCTTTGGCTGCAGGCACAAAAGTAATACTTCCAATGCCCATAAGTAATAAGCCTAGAATTACGGTCCATTTGTAACCAATTTTGTTAATCAGCCTACCTGTTGGTATCGACATAATAGGATAGGTAATAAAAAATGCCGATGACAATAACTGAGCAGCAAATTCAGATAATCCGAATACTGCCTTTACAGGTGCAGTCATTGTAATAATAAACGTTGTGGCAAAACCAAATATGAAAAATATGGCTCCAAACGTTGTCATTCCAACTGTAAAATTTTTCTTATTGTCCATCTATTCAAAGTTTAGATTGATTTGATAAATTTATATTCCAATTCATTTTCACAATTATTTAATTCCATTGTATTTTTTCTGCAATAATCTCAACAAAATAACGGCAGCAAGATATTAAATTAGTGTCAAAAAACAGTTCCCTTTCGTGAACATTTTTTCAATTCGCTCATTTTTATCTGGTAAATAACTGAGTATGTCGTAGTCTCATTTTGCAATTTTGTTGCAACAATGCAACAAGCTGTTTTGCACTAATGAGATTTATTAGTTCAAGCCTTCAATCTGCGTAAATTAATATAATAAAAGCAATAAAGTGATTCCTAAAAAATGTTTAAACAAACACGTTGAATGTGAAAAAAGGTGAAACATGAATTGACACACACGAAAAATATTATTTTTGTCAATAACACAAGCACATATATGAAAAATAAAAT
The DNA here is from genome assembly GCA_007116765.1 of Prolixibacteraceae bacterium. Taxonomy (GTDB): domain Bacteria; phylum Bacteroidota; class Bacteroidia; order Bacteroidales; family Prolixibacteraceae; genus Roseimarinus. The sequence goes on from SKHV01000349.1 coordinate 6,997, forward strand.
ATCAGTTTTAATACTACTCATACTATTATCCACTGGAAGCTTTTCGCAGCTGAATATTAATCATTTAGTACACACCGGCCGCAGCAGGCTATACTTTGGAAATTATACGGGTGCTATCGAAAATTTCAATATGGTTTTGCGCATGCATCCTCATCTGCCTGAACCATATCTATATCGCGGAGCTGCAAAATTTAACCTCGACGATTTTCGTGGTGCTCTTACCGACATAAATAAAGCACTGGATATAAAACCGTTTTATCCCGAAGCGCTTTTATACCGTGGCATGGTATTTTATCATTTGAATGAATACGATAAAGCCATGGCCGATTATACCGAAGCGTTAAATTACGACAGAGATAATGCCGACATTTACAACAACAGAGGCATTTGCAAAGCGGCTATGCGCAATTTCGATGGTGCGATTGAGGACTATTCAAAAGCAATATCGCTAAAACCACAAAACTACAACGCCTATGTAAACCGAAGCATTGCGTATCAAATTAATGAGGAATGGGACAAAGCAGTCGACGATTGTAACCAAATGATTAGAATTAGACCAAATTCGCCCATGGGATATATGAGCAGAGGCCTCATACGCATTGAACAAGAGAATTTTGCAAGTGCCTTGCGCGATTTCGACATGGCCATTTACCTTGATCCCCAAAATGCTTTTGCCTATCAAAACCGGGGTATGGTTAAGCAGCAACTCGAAAGCTATGAAGCGGCAATAATGGATTACGACAAAGCCATTGAACTAAACAATCGTATGGCAAGTGCTTATTTCAACCGGGGAATTGCAAAGGAAATGCTCGGCGTTCAAGGATATAGCGATGACTATGAATACGCAGCTGCACTCGATCCACGGTTTGCCGACAGGCCGTGGCTTACCAAAGAAGAACAAGACGAAGAACGTCAGCAAATGATTCAGGCTTGGTATAACCCTGTTGACGACGAAACTGAAAAATTAAACGAAGAAGAAAAGCCGGAAGCTCAAACTGGCATCGATCTTGAAGAGCTTCGAAGAAGAAGAATGCTGGCAAACCTAGCCATTGAAGATAATCGAGGTGTTCCTGGAGATTTTAACGAGGAAGAAGAAGCACTCAGGCCGCAAGACCGCAATATAAACATCGATATTCAACCCATATTCATACTGGCAGCACTTGATCAAAGTGGAGCCCAACGAGAATCTTACGGATACTTCAACCTAATTGTAGAAAACTTAAACATCGAATACAATTATCAACCATACCTGACCATAAGTAACCTACCGGCTATAACTGCAAATGCGAATGAGTATTACCAAAATCAGATACTGATTTTCAACCAACTCATCATTCAAAACCAAAACATAAGCAACAACCACTTATACCGGGGTATATTTTTTATGCTGAATGAAAATTTTGATAATGCAATTGAAGATTTTGACCGCGCCATTGAATTGAACGAACACAATCTACTGGCCTATTTTATGCGGGCAAACGCGCGCTTTAAACTGATTGAAACCATAGAACAAATATCAAGCACCCGAAATTCAGGTCTTCGGACTCAAAATCGACAGTTGTTGTCTGAAATTCCCG
>SKHV01000473.1 GCA_007116765.1 Prolixibacteraceae bacterium
AAGCAGTATATTAATTTTTTTATAAGTAAACCGTTCGATATTCTTTTTGATTTAAGCAAAGAAGATAATCCGGTGATTGATTATATTTGTGCCAGATCGCTTGCGAAATTTAAAGTAAGCACCCGTGTTAAGCACAACTTATTCGACCTGATTATTAAAATGAAACAACACAATAGTGAAAGCTTGATTGAAGAGACTAGACGAACATTAAATAATTTTAATCGGAAATCTTAAATTATGAGCAAAGCTTTTAGAGGAACCGGACCGGCGGTAATTACGCCATTCAAAGAGAGTGATTTAACCATCGATTTTGATGCCCTTGGCAGGGTACTTGAATATCAAATTGCCAGTGGCATTGACTTTATCGTGGCTCTTGGTACCACAGCCGAAACAGCTACTTTAAACCATAGCGAAAGACATCAGGTGTACGGACACATTAAGAAAGTTAACAACGGTCGTCTTCCGTTAATGGTTGGTTTTGGTGGTAATGACACCCGCGATGTAATTGAACACATAAAATCGGCCGATTTTACTGGCATCGATGCAATTCTTTCAGTCGTCCCTTATTATAATAAACCTACTCAGGAAGGGCTTTTTAGGCACTTTATGGCAATTGCAGAAGTATGCCCTGTTCCTATTCTTCTTTATAATGTGCCATCGCGTACCGGCGTGAATATGACTGCCGAAACAACTTTGCGACTAGCAAAAGCATCCAGCAAGTTTATGGGTGTAAAGGAAGCATCGGGCGATATTGACCAGATGAAGGAAATATTGGAAAAAGCACCCGCTAATTTTACTTTACTTAGTGGCGACGACGCGATGATTAACAAAATTGCAGCTATTGGCGGACATGGTGTTATTTCTGTTATGGCAAATGCTTTCCCTGCGCAAGTGGTAGAACTAAGCCGTAAAAGTATTGAAAACCCAGCCGCAACTAAAGATTTACAAGAAAGTTACGAATCTTTAATCGACCTTCTGTTTGTGGATGGAAATCCGGCAGGAGTAAAAGCGGTATTGAACCAACGGGGAATAATCGACAATGCACTGAGGCTTCCTCTTTGCCCTGTAAGCGACGATACTTTTGCTAAAATTGCCGATGTTTTGAATCAAATGTAGGTCAATGTCGATAAATTTTAACACCATACCTTCGCCTTGTTTTGTAATTGATGAAGAGTTGCTTGAGCGTAATCTGAAACTCATTAAATCGGTGAAAGACAGAGCCGGTATCGACATTATTCTGGCGTTCAAGGGTTTTGCCATGTGGAGTGTGTTTCCGCTTATAAAGAAATATATAAACTCTACCACGGCAAGCTCTTTGCACGAAGCAAAATTGGCTGCCAAAGAATTTGGTACACCGGCACACACTTATGCTCCGGCTTATACCGCATCCGATTTTCCCGAAATTATTGCTTGCTCAAGCCACATCTCATTTAACTCTCTTTCGCAATTCAATACTTTTATGCCCGAAATCAAAAAATCGGGTAAGAAAATATCGGTGGGGATTCGTGTAAATCCTGAATTTTCAGAGGTGGAAACTGAGTTGTACAATCCCTGTGCTCCGGGTTCGCGACTGGGTATTCTGGCCGAACAGTTACCCGATAAGCTCCCAGCTGGAATTGAAGGCCTGCATTTTCATGCTTTGTGCGAATCAAAATCGTATGATCTTGAAAAAACACTCAAAGCTTTCGAAGAAAAGTTCAACAAATACTTCGATCAAGTTAAATGGGTGAATATGGGCGGTGGCCACCTTATGACACATAAGGACTACAACACAGAACATTTAGTTAACTTGCTTAAGGATTTTAAAGCACGTACAAAACTTGATGTGATATTGGAACCCGGAAGTGCATTTGCCTGGGAAACCGGATATTTACGCTCTACTGTTGTCGATGTGGTTGAGAATAAGGGAATAAAAACTGCAATTCTCGATGTGTCGTTTGCTGCACACATGCCCGATTGTTTGGAAATGCCCTACAAACCTCGTATTAATGGAAGTTATTACGAAACACAAAAAGAACTGCCCACATACCGCATGGGTGGGAATTCATGTTTGTCGGGCGATTACGTAGGATTCTGGTCTTTCGATAATGAATTAAAACCTGGCGATGCGATTGTTTTCGAAGACATGATTCATTACACCATGGTTAAAACCACATTTTTTAATGGCGTTCAGCATCCGGCAATTGGAATATGGAACAATAAAACAGGTTTTAAGCTTGTGCGACAATTTACCTACAACGATTACAAGCAAAAACTATCATAAGCACAGTGCTTTACATTATTTAACTATAGTGTTTTCTTTTAAGCTACTGTAATTCCAAAAAAATTGTAGATTTGTATCTACTGAAAACGATTGTATTTCCATTTATGGACATATCAAATAAAGGAAAAGACTGGTTTACCAATGTTTTTGACGAACATTATGAGTTTGTCCGAAATTATCTCTTCTATCTGAGCTCCGACATGAACGTGGCTGAAGATTTGGTGCAGGATGTTTTTATGAAAATTTGGGAAGTGCGTCAAAACGTTAAAAACGAGACAGTTAAGCCTTTATTGTTTCGGATTGCACGTAACTTGTACTACAATTCCCATAAACGTAAAGCGCTTGATATGAGATTTGTGAGCAGTACGGTTTTTGAAAATGAAAACGAATCGCCCGAGTATTTACTCGAGATGAAAGAGTTTGATCAAAAATTACAAAAGGCTATTTCGGACTTACCCGAACATTGCAGAATCGTGTTTCTGATGAGCCGCATAGATGATTTGAAATATCATGAAATTGCCGAAAGGTTAAATGTAAGTGTAAAAGCGGTTGAAAAACAGGTAAGTAAAGCTTTGAAAATTTTACGTCAAAATATTGATTTTAAAATCTAAATTTGCATTTAAAATAAAGCATAAAGTGGTCGAGGTAAATTCATCAAAAATAAATATAGTAATTGGTTCCGTTGCTGCTGTTGCGGTATTCTTTACTATACTGTACATTGGGATGTTTAACACCGGAAAATATTCTCCCGATATCACTACTGGAATTACTGAAAACAAGGTAGTTGTAATGCCCGACAGTTCGCTTATTCACCTCAGTTCAAACTCAATCGTGAAATACCATTGTAATAAGTTTACAGGAAACCGTAATGTTGTACTTAAGGGCGAAGCATTTTTTGAGGTCAACGAAGGAAGAAAGTTCAAAGTTGATTTTCAGGGCGGAAATCTTTTTGTGAACGGTACAAAATTCAATGTAATTGCTTATTCTGAACAATACATTAAAGTAGATTGTGTTGAAGGAGGTGTCGATTTTAAATACGGACGTTACAGTATTTCATTGAAACAGGGGCAGGGGATTAAAGTATACAAAGGAATTATAACAGGACCATACTCCGTTGAAGAAACTTTTGCGCTTGAGCAACTCAACAATATACACTCGTGGGACAGGATTAGTGTAGAAGAGCTATTTTTTTTGCTGGGAAGCAAGTATAACTATGAAATTATACTTGATCGTCATGCAGGAAAGCGCAACTTTACAGGTCAGATTGATATGTCGGATCTTCAGAACAGTTTAAGCATAATATCGCATGCAATGGATTTGGATTATTTTGTAGATGAGGAGAATCAAACCATTACAATACATGCTAAATAGGCAAAACACCATATTTGCAATATTCTTATTTCTTTTTTTGCATTCCGGTTTACTTTTGTTCTCTCAAAACAAAATATCGGTTATAGCAGAGAATGAGCCTCTTAGTACACTTCTCTATTCAATAGCCGATAAACATAATTTCCGCGTGGCTTTCGATGACGATTTACTAGGACAAATTGATGCTTCGCTTGAATTGACCAATGTGGATATTGCTGATTTTCTAAAAATTATTTCAGACCAATATGGTCTGGACTTTCGTCAAATTGCAGGAACTTACGTGTTGTATGTATCCGACGAAGAAAAAGTAGCTGAAGCCATTGAAAATACTGAAACCAGGAAAACGCTAGCGGGAGAGGTGGTAGTTGAAACTAAGGAACAAGCTGATGAACCCGAAATAACATTATCGGGTTTTGTGCAAAATTTACGCTCGGGTGAGAAACTGCGCTTTTGCCGCATAACTATTAACGATAAGCATTTGACGCTGACCAATGAAATGGGCTATTTCCAAATGCCCCTCGATTCGGGAGGTTCAGTAAAAATTGAAATCAATCATCTCGGCTTTTATCCCTACGACACTACGCTTGTGATTCATCATTCAATTGAATTAGAATTTGGTATTGCTCCCATTCCTTTGCTAAGCCCTTTAAGCCGACGAAGTGTTACTCCGCTTAAATTTATGATAGAAATGCCGGATAAGCCCGGAATAGTAGCTTATAGCCCGCAAAATGTATTTCAGTTGCCCGGAACAGAATCTAACGATTTGGTAAATGCACTTACCTTAATTCCCGGAATCAACTACTTAAAAGGTGCCGATGCCGGACTTTCCATTAGGGGAGGAGCACCCTCGGATAATTTAGTGCTTATCGACGGAATTCCAATAATTGAAACGAACCACTTAATGGGCAATCTGAGCTCCTTGAATTCAAAATTTATTCAACAGGCATTTGTGTCGCGAGGTGGCTTTGGTGCTGAATACGGAGGGCGTACCTCGGGCATAGTTGACTTAACAGGAAAGGCCGGAAGTAACGAAAAAACAGTTGTCGATTTCACTGCAAATTTACTTCATGCCAATATATATCTTGGGGTGCCAATTAGCGAGAAAAGTGCACTTTCGGCGGCGTTCCGTAAATCTTTTGTCGATATATGGCCAAGCTATCACCTTAATAACTTTGCCTTTGAGAATGTCAGTATTCATATAAATGACGAAACTTCTAAAACTGCTGCTATTTCGCAAACCGAAACAAGTTATTCCGATGTAAACATTAAGCTCACCATGCGCCCCGATAAACGCAAGGAAATAAGTTTTAATCTTTTTGACAGCTTCGACCGACAAAAACGGAATTACGATTTTCCGATGGATGGCGATTATTATCAGCAAAATTTTTCACGAGAAAGGACTTCGGGATACAGTTTCAATTTAAAAACTCAAAGCATAACAGGCTGGTTGAATGCTTTTAGCGCCGGATATAATCAACTGTTCTCCGAGTCGATTTCGGAATATGGGAAAAAGCCTTCAATAGCAGACCAACTGGTCAGGAATTTTTTCGATAGCGACAACATTCGCATTAGCGAAGCCAGAGCTACATGGAGTTCAGAACTAGAACGCAGGTTTTTAAGTCAAAAATTTGGAGTGGGCTACAATTATCATTTTGTGGATTTCAGATACGAAGATCATGAAGTTAAAGTAAGCGGAGCGAATCATTTTAACGACTCAATATCGGCGGCTTCATCGGTACATTTGTCAAACCTCTATTATCAAGCTGAACTTGCTCCGCTTGATTGGTTAAAGTTTAGAGCTGGAATAAGAGGTCTTTTCAATATAAATGAAAGTGAATTTTTTTCTCAACCCCGTTACGGAATTGAAGTGAATCCTTTTAAAAGCCTTCGGTTCAGCTATTCAGGCGGGAGGTATATGCAACAAATGTATCTTACCCGGCGAATTGATTCTTACAAAAATTCTACACCCATGTGGTTTATACCGTCCGATAAAAACCAATACCTCGATGCCTTTCATCATATAGCAGGAACAAGGTTCGAATACAAAAATATTTTACTCAATATTGAAGCCTATCAGAAAAGAAACATGAATAAATATTTCTTCATAGGGGAAAATTCGTTTCAGGGAATATTGCCAATTGTCGAATATCAGAAAAGAAACGGCGAAGAAATAAACCGGGGAGTAGACGTGTTGTTTCAATGGAGAGGCACTTTTTTTAAACATCTGGTTTCGTATTCCTTGTCCGAATCGCTTGAGCGCATAGAAGGTGTTAATGGTTATACTTTTTTCAATGCTTTCGACCACCAGTTGCATCGTTTACGTGTGACCGAAGTGGTAAATTGGCGCAATTGGACCGCTTCGGTAAATTGGCATTATGCAAGCGGAATGCCTTATTTACAAGTAAATTCAACGCCCGACAGTTTTGTTTTTGGGGTATTACCACATTATATGCAACTTGACTTTTCGCTGGTGAAGCAATTCAATTTTCACTACTTTTATGCCGATGTAGGCATTACTATACTCAATGTGCTAGATAGGAAGAATGAAATTGCAGCGAAGAATTTTGTGCTCCCCGAAGGCATTCAAAATCACACCGTAAAGAGCATCACAACAGCAACATCATTTTCACCGCTCTTTTACATCAACCTGCGTTACGAGTAAAATATGCCACTTTATTTTTTTCTATTTTCAATTTTTTTTTCTTTTTTATCCTATCTACTCGATATAATAAATTAGCTTTGTGATATTTGAAAATAAAATATTAAGGGGAATACATCACAATTATACTATATGGATAAGTTAGTAGAAAAGTATTGCGAAGTGCCTTCTTTTGTAAGAAGGCCAATGTGGAGAATATGGCATGGTTTAATGACACGTTTTGATAAGCGCAAAGAAGTAACCTTTATGAATTACGGGTACGAATCGCTTAATGGCGATGTGTCTCTGGTATTAAACGAAGAAGATAAACACAACCGTTATTGTATAAACCTTTATCATCAAGTTGCAAGTCAGGTTGATCTTACCGGGATGCACGTACTTGAAGTAGGTTCGGGGCGCGGCGGTGGTGCATCGTATATATCACGATATCTTAATCCCGAATCATATACCGCAATAGATATTTCAAAAACGGTAATTGATTTTTGCAAGCAGGTACACACTGTACGAAATCTTTCTTTCAGAAAAGGAGTAGCTGAAAAACTCGAATTTCAGGACGAAATGTTTGATGCAGTTGTAAATGTTGAATCGGCCAGGTGCTATGCCGATATGCAAGGCTTTTTCAACGAGGTTTTCAGGGTTCTTCGCCCGGGCTCACACTTTTTGTTTGCCGACATGATTAAACAAGGCGAAGAAAATATTGTAAATGAACGTTTGACGAATGCAGGTTTTACATTTGTTAAGACGAGAAACATTACCAATAACGTAGTGAAATCGTTGGATTTGGATCATGATCGCAGAGATCAACTTATACAGTCGCTTATTCCAAAATTTCTCAAAGGTGGTTTTCTTGAATTTGCCGGTGCGAAAGGTACTGAACGTTATAATTCATTTGCCACAGGTAAAATGCAATACTGGGTTTATTTGTTGGAAAAGAAGAAATCATAATTTAGAAATATATTTTATAGGTCATCATTGGCATAAAGGCCATTTGATATGATGTTGTGACCTTTTTTGTGTCGGAATTCCAGTTTTGGGTGTAAATATTCTGATGATTAGTCAGGTTCTGTAAATCCAATCCCCATTCTTGGTTTACACGCTTACCATTCAAACGGAAAGTAATGCGGGCATTTATCCTGAAATAATCAGGATACCTTTCTTCGTTCACTCGTTCCCAATCGTAAACTGCCTGATTATTGAGAGCCGAAAGCTCTTCGTTAATTGGCAAATAACGATTGCCGCCTGCCCATACACCCTTTAAATCGGCTGCGAGCGATGTTTTCTGGTTGAAATGCCATTCGTAGCCACCCAATATATTGAATACAAAGTTATTATTGAATACCGAGTTTCTCCAAATCCCGTCGTAACCGGTATATTTGGCATCGAAAACCGATGCGGTAAGCAGGTAATAAAAACCTTTGTCAAGGAACTTTTCCAGTGTTAGTTCAATACCGGTATTTCTTCCGGTTCCTTCGTTAATGCAATTGTGAAAAATACTGTACGAAAAATTGCCGCCGGCATTCAATATGGAATATTCGGGACGCTCAGGTGCAACCGGAATATTGTAAAGGTGCTGATAATAAACTTCCAGCTTCATTCGGTGCCTGTCGCCCAAAACACGGTCGTACCCGCCAACCAAATGAATTCCTTTCGAAAAATCGAGGTTTTTGTTGGTCATTACGTATTCATTTGTAGTTGAATCGACCATAAGCTGCATGAAATATGCGGGTTTAATTTGCGACTGGCTGTGTAAACCTGCTCCAAGGCTGAACGCTTGTTTATTACTAGCCTGCCATTTTAAGGCCATTCGTGGCTCAAGCGAATGCGAATCATTCAGGAACAAATAAGTTGCATGCACTCCTGTGTTTAAAGTGAATTGGTCTGAGAAGCGGTGTTGCCATTCAAAAAAAGCTTTCGACGACGATAGGCGCTCGTTGGTATCCATATACTTACGGTAATCGCCAATGTGCCTTACATATTGTTGTCCATCATACATTATATCGAAATAATCGAACACAAAACCCGTGTTGAAAAAGTTTCGTTGATTTATCCGGTGTGAATATTTTGACGAGAAAGTGTATTTCAATTCGTATAAGTGTTCCTTTATCGTTTCAATATCGGGGTCGATAGCAAAATCGATAATGGTTGTATTGTTGCGATGCCCCGATGCTGCCAGATTTGTAGTAAGCCTTCCGGAATTAGAGAAATAATGCACGTGTGTAATTCCTGCCACCCCCATTTGTGTACCAAAAAA
>SKHV01000017.1 GCA_007116765.1 Prolixibacteraceae bacterium
ATTTCAAAAATTTATTCACCCTTAAAACACACAATTTACAATAATTGTTGCAGCTCATAAAAAAAATTTGAAACTTTTTCAACTGATTGTGATGATTATGTAAGTAGAAACCCGCCAAAACAGCTGTTTTTAGGCTTGTTTTGACGGGTTGAACATTACTCTTTTTTTTGTAATTATCTGTTTTCGAGTGCAAAATCTCTGCCTGTATGGAATGCTTTGAGGTTGAGTTCTACAATATCGGCTCCTTTGCGTTCGAAAATTTGCTTAATGCCGTTTTCAATTTTCTCGAAAGGAATATCGATAAACGGGGTAGCAGCTCCAATCATTACCATGTTCGAAGCTTTTCCGTTTCCAATGTTTTTGGCTATGGTGTCGGCATCGATCGCGATGGTATTGGGCTGTTTCTTGATTTCATTGAGTACGCTCTGTATTTCGGGGTAGTTTTTAATATTAATAAAGGGTGTGGTGTTGGTAACCAGATACCCGTTTGGTTTTAGGAACGAAAGATAACGCAACGATTCCATGGGTTCAACAGAAAGGATAATGTCGGCCTTTCCCATGGGTATGAGGTCGCTCGAAATGGGTTTGTCGGATATTCTCAGGTGCGAAACTACTGCACCGCCACGCTGGCTCATACCATGAGTTTCGGCTTGTTTCAGATGGTAGTTGTTCTCCAGGGCAGCGGCACCCAGCACTGCGGCAATTGAAAGAATTCCTTGTCCGCCTACGCCTGATAAAATTATATCTGTCTTCATTTTATGAATGATTTCGGTTTTTGATAATTCAGTTTACTTTTTGCAATCGGTTTTTACCACTGTACGGTTTTTGCGTTTGTCGCGCATTACCTTTTGTATGCAATCGCGCGAAGGAATAATTACCGAAACGCCTTTGTATTCAATTTCATCGGCAATTATTTTTTTCATTTCCTCGTGGTTTTTCCTATGTGGAATAATGGTGCGAATATGTGCAGGATCAACGCCCAGTCCGGCACAAATAGGTTCCAGTTTCCCCGAGGCTGATGATTCCTGTCCGCCGGTCATCGAAACCGAATCGTTGTCGGAAATAATTACTACAATGTTTGTTTCGTCGTTTACTGCATCAAGCAGTCCGGTCATGCCCGAGTGAGTAAAGGTTGAGTCGCCAATTACAGCAATGGCAGGGAACAAACCCGCATCGGCAGCACCTTTTGCCATAGTTATTGATGCGCCCATATCTACACAGGTATTAATGGTTTGGTATGGAGGCAAAGCCCCTAAGGTGTAGCAACCAATGTCGGAAAACACGTGTCCGTCGCCATGAGCTTCGAGTACCTCGTTCATGGCCGCATAAAGATCCTGATGGCCGCATCCGGCACAAAGTGCGGGCGGGCGTGCAGTAACAAGCTCAGGGGTTTTCTTTTCCTGCGGGGTTTTGATTCCCAGTGCAATTGCAACCAGGTCGGGGCTTAGTTCACCGTCGCGTGGCAATGAGCCGTCGAGCCTGCCTTTAATTTTTTTCCCTTTACCAAAATAGTCGGTCAGTTGTTCTTCGAGTAGTGGATATCCCTCTTCCAAAACAAGAATTTCGTCACACTGTTTTTCCAGTTTTTTAATCATTTCCTGAGGGGCAGGGTATTGAGATAATTTAATGTAGGTGTAAGGACAATTATTTTCAGGGTAATTTTCAAGCAAGTAATTGATTGAAATTCCACAACATATTATGCCCAACGAGAAGTCATCGCCTTCGTGATAGGTATTATAGGTTGATTGTTCAGAAATAGACATCATTTTGTCCTGTGCTTCAATCAGCATTTTGTAGCGTTTGCGGGCTATTGCCGGTAAAAGCACAAACTGTCTCATGTCGGTAGGTAACGAAAGTTTGTTTTCCTCGCTTGGCGCTTTGGCTTCGATACCGGCACGTGAGTGAGCCAGTCGGGTAGTAATGCGCAACATTACCGGGTATTCCAAAAGCTCAGAAAGCTCGAAGCCATAGCGTACCATGTCGTACGCTTCTTGCTGGCTCGAAGGTTCAAGAATGGGGATCATTGAAAATTTACCGTAGAACCGGGAGTCTTGTTCGTTTTGGGAGGAGTGCATCGAAGGGTCGTCGGCTACTACTACTACTAACCCGCCGTTAACTCCTGTTATTGCAGAGTTAATAAAAGCGTCGGAAGCCACGTTAAGTCCAACATGTTTCATACAAACCAGTGCTCTTTTACCGGCATACGACATGCCCAGAGCAGCTTCCATCGAGGTTTTTTCGTTTGCGGTCCATTTGCTGTGGATTCCGCGTTCAATGGCTGTTTTATTGTCCTGGATGTACTCGGTTATTTCAGTTGAAGGTGTGCCGGGGTATGCATATACTCCCGATATTCCGGCATCAATAGCTGCCTGTGCTATGGCTTCGTCGCCTAATAAAAGTTTCTTCGACATGATTATGATTAAAATTGTTAGAATCCCTCAAAAATATAAAATTTAAACTAAAAATTGATTTTGAGCTTCAATTTGAAAGTATATGTTAACTGTATATTGTGGCTATCATTTTTCGGCTTCCTCCACGATTACGGAATTCGCATAAATAGATACCTTGCCATGTACCCAAATTTAAACTGTGGTTGCTAATGGGAATGGTGAGGCTTGTGCCAAAAAGCGATGCTTTAATGTGAGCGGGCATATCGTCGCTTCCTTCGAAAGTGTGCGTGTAAACCGGGTGGTTTTCGGGTATTAGTTTATTTGTAAAGTTTTCGAGATCTATTCTTACATCGGGGTCGGCATTTTCGTTTAAAGTGAGTGCTGCCGATGTGTGTTGCAAAAGCAGATTAAGCATGCCGTTAGCCGGTAGTTCACCCAGCTCATTCACAATTTTGCTGGTTATTAGGTGAAAACCTCTTTGATAATGTGGCAGGTATATTGTTTTTTGTTGTATCATAGTTCCAGTTCTCCTTTTCCCTGACGTGTGATTTCAATTTCGCCGTTTGTGCAATCAATTACGGTAGATACGTTATTGTCGCCATAGCCCCCGTCAATTACAATTTCAATGTTTTCGGTATATTCTTCGTGTATAAGCTCCGGGTCGGTCATAAAGGCTTCAATTTGATCGGGGCTATGCACCGAAGTTGACATAATGGGGTTTCCCAATTCTCGCACTATTTCACGAATAATATTATTGTTGGGCACACGAATGCCAACCGTTTTCTTTTTGCCTTTGAAATAGCGGGGTACGTTATTGTTTGCTTCGAGTATAAAGGTAAAGGGCCCCGGCAAATTGCGTTTCATGAGTTTAAAAATGTGGTTGGGTATAGGTTTGGTGTAGTCGGATAAATGGCTTAAGTCGTGACAAATGAATGAGAAGCTCGATTTTTCGATTTTTATATCTTTCAACCGGGCAACCTTTTCAACTGCTTTCTGGTTCATAATGTCGCAGCCTATACCGTAAACCGTATCGGTTGGGTAAATAATTACTGCTCCATTTCGGAGGGTTTCTACTACCTGGTCAATTCTTCTTGGATCAGGGTTTTCGTTATACATTTTTATGAGCATAGCAATTGTTTTTGACCCTGTAAAGATAGTTTTTTTCTTATTTTCTCCAGAAAGCAGGCGAAAATATGACAATGATGGTGAAAAGCTCAAGTCGGCCGAGAAGCATTAAAAATGAAAGGAACCATTTTGCAATGTTTGGAAGGTGTGAAAAACTATCGGCAGGGCCAACAGAACCAAAACCGGGACCAATATTTCCCAATGCACTAGCCACAGCTGCTATTGCTGTTTCGAAATCATCAACAAAAATCATAAAAATCAAACTACTTAAAAAGAATATTGAAACATAGAAAAAGAAAAAAGCCAATACGTTTGAAATGAGGATTTGATTAATTGATTTTTTGTTAAATCGTACAGGAATTACCGCATTGGGATGCAGTAGCCTGCGTAACTCGTAGTAACTATTTTTTATAAGAAGTGCGATTCTCATTGTTTTTATTCCTCCGCTGGTTGAGCCTGTAGAGCCACCAATGAAGAAAAGCAACATAATTACTGCCCACAGAAATGGTGTCCAGGCTAGATAATTATCGGTAGCATAACCTGTTGTAGTAATTATGGATACAACCTGAAAGAGACCACTTCTTATTGACTCTTCAATGTTGTAGTTTGTGGTGAAAAATAAGCCAATTGAAACGATTGCAGTGAAAATTAATATAAAAGAAAAATAGAATTTTGTCTCCTCGTTTCTAAAAAGCTTACCAGGCTTTCCGGTTATCAGGAAAAAGAGCATAGAGAAATTTGTGGCTGCAACTATCATGAAAAAAGTAACTACATATTGAATATAGGCTGAATCCCAATAAGCGATGCTTGCTTGTTTTGTAGAATAACCACCAGTTGACATAGTAGTGAGCGAATGACAAATTGCATCGAAAAGAGACATTCCGCCAAGCATGAGAAGAATTGCCTCTGCAATAGTAAATGCTACATATATGTACCAAAGTATTTTGGCTGTTTCTTTTATGCGTGGGTTTACTTTTTCATAAGTAACACCGGGAGCCTCGGCTGCGTATAGCGACATGCCGCCAATACCAAATGCGGGCATTATGGCCAGCGAGAGTACCACAATTCCCATTCCGCCAAGCCACTGGGTTAAGCTTCGCCAAAACAAAATGCCATGGGGCATTTCTTCAATATTATCGAGAATTGAAGCTCCTGTAGTGGTAAAGCCCGACATGGTTTCGAAAAAGGCATCGGTGTAGCTGGGAATTGCACCGCTCAGAAAGTAAGGTAAACTGCCAAAAAGTGAAAAGAACACCCAAACCACGCCTACAATGATGAATCCTTCGCGTTTTCCTACTTTTTTTTCGGCTTTTCGTGTGCAAATAACTCCGACGCTACCAATTGTCGATGTAAAAATTGAAGTGAACAGGAAGGTATTGAAGTCGTATCCGTTATATATGGCCGAAACAATAAGAGCCAGAAACATAAAAAAGCCCTCAACTGCTATCAGAAAACTGATTACACGGATAATGATTTTGTAATTCAACATTGTTATTTTTTGTTGAAAAATTTATCGATTTTTTTAATGGCCGCGGGCAGTGCAAAAATAACTACACGGTCGCCATCTTTTATTTGTGTTTCGCCTGTTACTATAAAGCTTTGATCGCCCCGTATTACTCCGCCAATATTCGCATTTTCGGGGAAGTTAATGTCCTTTACCTGCCCCGATGTGATTTTAGACCCGTCGCGGGCAACCAGCTCGAATACCTCGGCCTCGGTAGCCGAAAGGCATTTGATGCTTGAGATTTCAGAGGTCATTGAAAAGCGATAGATGAAACTGGCAGCAATGAACTTTTTATTTATCACGGTGCCAATTCCTACTTCTTCGGCGAGGCTTATAAAATCGATATTTTCGATTTCGGCAACTGTGCGTTTAACACCCATTTTTTTAGCCAGCTGGCAGGTTAAAATGTTCGATTCAGAATTGCCGGTAACTGCCACAAAAGCATCCATTTTTTCAATGCCTTCTTCTTTTAACAGGTCGAGGTCGCGGCCGTCGCCGTTAATAACCAATATGTTACTAAACCTGTCGGCAATTTGCTGACAGCGTTCCTTGTCTTTTTCAATTACTTTAATGTTGAACTGGTCTTGTAATTTTTCGATGGTTTTTTGTGCAATACGGCTTCCGCCCAAAAACATGATGTTTTTTACCCCAAAATATTCTTTGCCTGCTTTTTCGTATAAATCAATTACAGAGTTAGGTGAAGTGATAAAATACACCACATCGTCAGCTAAAATTATGTCTTTGCCTTTAGGAATTATGGTGGAATGATTGCGTGTAATTGCAACAGCCCTGAAGCCTTTGCTGGTTTCAGCAATTTCTGACAAAGTTTGATTCACGATTGGAGCGTTACTTCTGATTTTGATTCCAAAGAGAATGAGTTTACCTCCCGAGAATTCGTGTGTAACTCTTGCTCCCGGCTGCTTTACCGAGGCTATGATTTCCTTTGCCGCCAAGGTTTCGGGATAAATGAGTTCATCTACACCCAATTCTTTAAACCTGGGTTTATTTATTCTAGTCAAGTATTCGGCGTTGTTTATTCGTGCTAATGTTTTTCCGGCACCCAAATCCTTTGCCAGTATACAGGCTAGAATATTTCTCGACTCGTAGGGGGTTACCGCAATAAAAAGATCGGCTTTTGAAATGCCTGCACTTTTTAAGTCGGCAATTGAGTTAGCTGCGCCGTTAACGGTCATCAGGTCAACCTGATTCGCAATGCGTTCAAGTTTGTTGTTGTTGTCGTCAAGCAGTATGATGTCGTGATTTTCCCTGCTCAACATACTCGCCAAATGAGTACCCACTTCGCCGGCTCCGGCAATTACTACTTTCATTTTATAATTTTTGGTTTATCAACACTTTTTTGAATAAGCATTAACGGGGCAAAGTAATATCAAACGGGCAACATTATCAAACAATTTTTGATGGATTTTTCAAAAACCGGATACTTGTTCATTATCTGTTAATGTTTGTAGGATTTTTAGTTATAAGTAATGCGCCTTGTTTTGTTTTATATGTGGTTTGCGAATCCTGTTTTGGCTTTTCTTTTCGGCCATTTGAGAGCTTGGTAATTTCGAAGCGGTTTGGTGAATTTATTATTATTTCACTATCGTTTGTATTCCAGTAAATATCAAAGTTTTTTTCTGATTCAGTTAATCGTTCATTGGCGTGGTTTATTTTTATAATCAAATTATTGTATAATATATGCTCCTTGTAAAGGGTAGCGCTTTGTTTGCTTTCGTTTAAAGGCATAACTTTTTTAGTTTTCGTTGTTTTAAAAAATTGCGAAGCGTTGTTGACGAGGTTTTGAGTATATGGGGTTATGGAGTCGTTGGTATGGTAGTAATAGAATGTTTGGCCCGATGCAATACCCATTAGCGGAGAGTTCCAGGTGTTGAAAAAAACAAGTTTGGATTGCTTGTTTATTTTTACTGCATTGAAAATTGCATTGCCACTTAGTAAAATGAAAATAACTAAAGTGGAAAGGAGTAGCCTAAATTGCTTTTCACTTGTAAACCATCCAATTGAGATAACTGCTGCAAATAAAAATATCATAGTTGCATCGTCAATCCATATATTTTGAATGAGTGAACCGGGTAATTGTTCAATGTTTTTTACTCCTAAATTCATAAGGAGGGTTATCGTTTCAATTACGCGAGCGATAAAAACCGACAAAAAAGGTACGAAATTCAACATGAAGAAGAATAATGCCCCATAGAGCAATGCTGCTGCAGCCGGAATTACAATGTAGTTGCTAATCCAAAAATATACCGGAAACTGATTGAAATAATAAATGCTAATCACAAAAGTGCCAATTTGTGCGGCAACCGACACTGCAAATAATTCCCACAGGTATTTAAGTATTTTATTTTTTAGAGGAATAAGTGCTGCAATGCGAGGCTGAAAGAAAACTATAGCCGTAACCGCGGCATACGAAAGCTGAAAGCCAATTTCATATATAATTAATGGGTTTGAAAGCATAAGCACAAAGGCCGATACTGCAAGTGTATTGTAGATGTTTGTTTTTCGTTTCAGGTTTTCGCCAATAATTACAAAGGTAAACATGGTGCTGGCACGCATTACCGAGGGCGAAAGCCCCGAAATGAAAGCATAACTCCAAAGCAGGGTAATGAGTATAAGCATTTTGAAAACTTTTATGCGCGATGAGCGGAAAAATGGCGAAATCATCATGTTCAGAATCATATAGATAATCCCAACATGTAAGCCCGAAACGGCAAGTACATGCATGGCACCCGACGAAGCAAAACTCTGACGAAGCTCTGACGAAAGATAGTTTTTGTCTCCAAGTGTTAAGGCGGCCATTACTGCAAACTCGTCGCCGCTTATACCTGCATCCTTGTATTTTTGCAAAAGGCGGTTGCGAAAATTGAACGCGATACTGCGCAAGGTTCTTTTCCTTTCCGGTAAAATGTGTACTTCACTCCAAATGGTCGATTGGTATCTTATTCCACGTTTTAATAGGAGGGCACGATAATCGAAATCGCCCGGGTTGTTGTTGTGTGTTACTTCTCGTAAGCTTGCATCAAACAAAATGCGATGCCCCGGCATAAGCGTGCTGTTACTAGCCGAATCGGTAATTGTGATCAATATTTTTTCTGAAAGATATACTGTTGAGTCTTCATGCTGAGCCGATTCGCATACTACCGTATACCTGTATCGATTGTTTGCAGTGATATTCTTATCATAAATGTGGCCGCTGTAGGTGCCTTTTTCAGGCATTTCATCATCAAAAAACGAATGAGAATGCAGGCTGGTGAATAGAATTCCGCATACAACAAAAAAAAGGGTAGTGATAATAATTCCAAATTTAGCGTATATGGCCTTATTGGCAATCCAGATATTGAGCGCAAAAAGAATTATGATGCACACAAGAAAAGCGATGAAATTGCAAGTCTTTGGAGAAAGATATTGCGATATGATAATTCCGGTGGTGAATGCAAGCGTAAAACGCAAAAACGGAATTTTTCCGAAAATTTTGCTTCCAGGGGTCATGCATGCAATA
>SKHV01000021.1 GCA_007116765.1 Prolixibacteraceae bacterium
AGTTATTATTTATGCTTCTGGTGGATACATGTGGTATAAAGACTTTGATGGAAGATACTTATTTTGTGATAGAAAATTCAGAAAAGATTTTTTTGGTTTAAGTCCTTCTGAAGATGTTATAGGCAGAGATGATATAACTTTACTTAATGATTATCGTCAACGTCAAAAAATTAGACATGATTTTGGTGAACTTTGTGTCAGTACAGACATACACGCTCAACAACAAAGAATGCAATGTAAATATATTGAAGGTGGATTTATTGGTGAAGCATTATTTGTGATTGAAGTAGTAAAAACACCACATTTTGATGAAGTTGGACGTTATCTAGGAAATGTAGGGTTTGCGTGGGATCGTTCAGATAATTTGACATCAATTTTTAAAGATATTGAGAATTTATACAAATTAAATAGAGCAATTCTACTCACAGAGAAAGATATTAAAAATTCTCCATTTGTTTATTGGATACTCCCTCAAGGAGAGTATGAAAAAACATCATACTCACATTCTATTTCTAAGAATATAAAGTTATTGGAAAAACGGCAAATAGATGGGGAAATTCAGAATATTTTTAATGAAGAAAATGAATAAGGAATATACAATGGATGAAGCAGTCAAAAAGGCGTATGATGATTTTCATAGGCGAAAAGAACTAATAGCTGAAGCAAGAAAACGAACTGAAAAAATACAAAGAGTAGGAAGAGAAATTAAAGAAATGGCTATGAATTTACTGAAAAAGGAGGAAAATGAAAATGCCCACGACAACGAAAGAACCAGTTAAATTATGTGAACTACAGTACCCTTTATGCATGGCTGTTGGAGGTAAATTAGAACGTGGTTTTCGATTTAAAGATAAGGATAAACAAATTATCAACTTATCAGGTTATGAAGCTATTATTCAAATAAGAGAGAAATTAAATAATCCTATCCCAATGATTACTTTGGATAGTAGGGAAGTATCTCCTTTTGGAAGTACTTTAGAAATATTACCTGATGAGGGCACTATTTTAATGAAAATCCACAATAATGAAACAGAAGAGTGGATTGATATTTCTAAAGAAAAAGGATGTTTTTGGGATTTACGTTTAATTGAACCAAGCGGTGCTGCTACTGTTTATTTCCGTGCTTCTCCTTTTACTTTACAACCTGTTTCTACACGTAAAACTCCTGAAATTGTTATAGAACCATAAGGAGGCAGTATGTCTCAAATATCATGCTTTACTGCCTCAATCAATATTGAAGAACCTGAAGATATTTTTATTGAGGTTTTCAATATTGAGGATAATTTTGATATTGAACATTTTATCGTTCAATCAATTGATGTTGTGGAAATAATTGTACCAGGACCGTATAGTTTGGAATTTGCTCTTGAGGTATTAAAATGAGTCTTATTCATGCTATAGAAATACTAAACACAAGAGGCCCACAAGTCATTGAAGTTTGTGTTCCCGGAATGCAAGGACCACCTGGAAAGGGGGTTGATGCTGTAGGGGTACATGGTGGTGTATTTTTTACTGATATATCTCCAAATGGAGAAGGAAATGTTGGTAATAAAATATTTACTGAAGATGGAATGACTCTAATTGAGTGCAGTTCTACTACACCAAATGTAGTTGCACATATTTTCGCT
Source organism: Prolixibacteraceae bacterium (assembly GCA_007116765.1). Classification (GTDB taxonomy): domain Bacteria; phylum Bacteroidota; class Bacteroidia; order Bacteroidales; family Prolixibacteraceae; genus Roseimarinus. The sequence goes on from SKHV01000021.1 coordinate 1,629, forward strand.
ATCACAGGACACACAAGGTATACACCTATAATCACAATTAATGGTGAAGTTGTTCCATTAATCCAACAAGCAGATCGCCCTACTTTTATAGGAACACTACCTGTCACATTAGATGATTCGGGTTCACTGACCGTGAAGCATGAAGATGGGGCAGAACATTCAATTAATATTTTAACAGATGCTCCCCCACAAATTCTGTCTGCTATGTTTATCGGAAACTATCCTGGGGTACAAACTGAATTGAAAGAAAATGACGTAATGCGTTTTCGTGTTGAAACTGACATTCCAGTTATTCAATTAGAAGTTGAAAACTTTGGTGCGTTTAAACCCTTTTCTTCTAATGTCAGTGGAACAGAACATGAATTCATGGGAACAATTGCAAATAGAGGGAATGTTGCTCAAGAACAAACATTTAAAGTACGTGTTCAAAAAGAAACAGGTGCATGGAGCGATTGGTTTGAAAGCACGAATACAGTTATCTTGAACAACATTTATCCTTCAATCGTTGTCAATTCAATTACGTATCCAGTAAACCAATCTGCTTTAAAAGATAATGAAGAAGCCATTATTAATCATTCAGTTTCTAATTTTGATACAATAAATTATACTTCAACCCAATTAAATATTCTAAATAGTACCACGTATGAATCAACTAAATCGGTGTTTAGGATTGGTGGCACATATAATATTAACACTAACAATTTAGTTATTTTAGCAAACCGAATTGCTAATGATGCATCAAGTTCGTATTCGACAATAGTACGTATCGCTCATGCAATTCCCATAATAAATATTAATTCTCCAAGTAGATTACGAAGTGGAGGAAATTTAGGAACATCTCCACAAAACCACACGATAACGATAACTGCAAATCAACATTTAATGTCTGCTCCTTCATTGGATGCACCAGTTGGAACATGGCAAGGAACAGGTTTCAGTGGAACAGCCGGGACATGGGCAAGAACATTACGAATTCACGATAATGATCCTAAAGGGACTTTTACATTTACAAACTTACAAGCAAGATCACTTTCTAATCAAATTGTAAATGTGATTTCTAATGGATCAAATTATGTGGTCGGTGGGTTTGTTTTCCGTATCTTGACAATTCCTGCGTACCCCGTTAGAAGTGCTGATATTGGTACAGTAGTTGTGAATACCTCAAAGATTCGTTGTACCAATCTCTCCAAGGGGCTTTCTGGTTCCTTGAATTTTCAATATCAGTCTTCCACTGATAATGCCATAAACAAATATACTATTTTAAATTCAAATGAATGGTATAATTGTGATGGTCCCAATGCCACAAGCAATACAACTGGTACTATGCAGATTGAATTAGAGGAAGTCGTATGAGCCAGTTTGAAAGTTTTGTTAATGCAGAACTTCCAAAACGAGTAGCGACAAATGCAGACCCTTTGGTAATTCCTCCTGGGCAAGTATTTGTTTCAACTGGTGTAGGACTACTAACAGAATTGCGTCCTTATGTTAGTGGTAGTGGCGAAGGTAATCCTCCCATAATTCACATTATTCCAAGCCAAGAAGAACGTATTTTTTCATTAATAAATTTATCTACAAGAAAAAGTTTTGAGTGGACTGTAGAAGTTGTTAATGAAGAAAATGTTAAAGTAAGTAAAGTAATGGCTGTTTTTAATTCAGGTGTTCTTGATGATTGTGAATTTGCAATTTTAGGACACATTTTTTCAACTGAAGTAATTGTGGAAAAAGTGGATACTTTTTGTCAATTTAAAATCAGAAATAATGAGAGTTTTCCCGTAACTGCTTCAGTGAAGTTATGGTAAAATTATATACCAGAGAGTGAAAGAGAGAGAATATGAAAACAAATGAACTTGGATTTGCTGCTTTTTTAATTCTACAAGGATGTATTTTAAGAGAGTACAAGGAGCATTATTTTCATTTTGAGAGTGGAGAGAGAAGTGAGAATGAGTGGAGAGTAGAGTGGATTAAATCGGATATGGCTAAATTTGACAAGTTACTACTTGATCTAAAACGATTCAAAAATTAACAAGGAGTCTTATCATGGGCTTATTTGCAATTAAAGAAGGTCTTCGTATTTTTGGTGACGACGCTACTGCTTCTGTTTTCGTTGGTGATGTTGATCCTCGTAATGCTCCTGGGAAAGAAGCAGAAATTGGTTCTATGTATCTGCATTTAGATGGAGTCACGTACAAGAAAACTGGTGCTGCTAACACTGCTTGGCTTCCCTATTCTGAAATTGAAGGTGGTGGTTTGCTTTGGGAAGCAATCAATGCTGCTACACTTGTAGAAGCTGGCCGTGGGTATGTGATGGATGCTGCTACAGCATACGCTATCACATTTCCTCAATACCCGGTTATTGGTGATCGTATTGGGTTTGCTACTTTAGCGAATGCAGAAACGAATAATATCACTATTAACTTCAATGGTAATAACTTCAATGGCGTAGCTGATCCTTTGATTGTTGATCTCAACTTTGCTTATTTTGAATTACTCTACACTGGTAATGCCGCTACTGGTTGGGTACTTTCCAATTCTGATGAAAGTGGGAATATTGCCAATATTCGTACTTTCATTGGTAATGACACAACTGTTGATACTGCTGTAACTGAATACACTGAAGAAAATGTAGTTCAAAATGGTGACAACTTAATGTTGTCTATTGACAAGTTGGATATCGAAGCAGGTGATGTTCGTGCCTTTATTGGCAAAGGTACGGCCGCTAATGATATGCCTACTTTTTCTGGTTTAGCCGATGGTGCTCTTCCTGCCGGATATACCCCTGGGTATATTGTTGATGAAGAAAACTTGATGGTTTCGGTAGCCAAACTGGATAATGCTTTGAAAGATGTTTCTGGTGTGGCTACTGCTGGTGTCAAATGGCGTCCAATGGTGAAGGCTATCACTGCTGATAATCCTACTGGCAAAACCACTGGTGTATTCACTGATGATCAGGGTTTGTGGGATGAAACCAAATGGCAGATTGGTCATCAGGTTCTTTCTACCAATGTGGCTACATTCGGTGCATTCTTTGAATGGGATGGAACTACTTGGGTAGATACTACTGAAGTACTTGCGGCATTTGAAGCGGTCGCTGTACGTTTTGATTTCTTGGATACCGCTGCTGGTCAACAAGATGGTGCAGCTTACATGATGAATGAAGGAAGTACAGAGATTATCAAAATCGCTGATTTCGACCTTGAAACGGCTGCTTCTATTAAGTTGAATACCCCTTATTCTCCTGCAAGTGGAGATGTTGATGGTACTGATTCTATCCAAGAAGCTATCCAGAAACTTGATGGAAACAATGATGCTCAAGATTTAGTACTTGGTACACTTCAAGGCGCGACTCACCTTGGTACTCTTTCTTTGGCTGTTGTTGCTGATGATTCTACTGTTAAAAATGCAGTAGAAGCATTAGATAATGCTGTAGCTGATAATGCTGCTTACGTTGGAAGAGATGTTTCTGTTGATGATGCAATGCCTAGTTTTTCTGGCCTTGCTGGCAACGAAATGCCTATTGACTACGTTCCTAGTAAAGTAACTGATGGAGATAATCTTACTTTATCTGTTGCAAAATTGGATAAAGCTATTTCGGAAGCTACCGGGGCTACCGCTCACGAAACAACCACTGCCAATGTAACTACTGCAACTGTTGTGAGTAATTATCCGGTTGCTGGTAATGTTGGAGCGAAATTCTTTGTTTTTGCTTGGGATGGTGCTGGAAACCGCTATGCTTCTGAAGTGTATGTTCTTCACAATGGAACAACTGTTGATTTTACCGAGTATGGTATTTTGATGGTTGGAACTCCTGGATTGCTTTCTCTTTCTGCTGCAATTAATACAGGTAATTTGGAACTGACTGCTACTCCTGAAGCTGGTACGTTTACCGTGAAAGTACAACGTAACTTGATTTCTGAGTAAATTATTCAATAACTAAATACTAATCCAAAAAAGGGGAGAAATCCCCTTTTTTGTATAGGAGAAGCGTATGTTTCCACTTACATTAAGGAATCAAAAAGGCGGGGAATTAACATATGAAGAGATAGATAATAACTTCAAACATGTTATGTTTCCTCCGTTCTTGCACATCCAGGATCAGAAACCACAGGGGACTGATGGTGGTACTTTTGAAGCTGGTGCATGGCGAACTAGGGATTTGAATACTGTGTTGACTAATACGATTCCTGGTGCGAGCTTGGCTAATAATCAGATTACCCTACCTGCTGGGAAGTATTATGTTGAGGCGAGTGCTCCTATAAATTCAACATTGAATTATATTGTTGGAGTACAGGCGAAATTGTATAATAACACATTATCTTCTGATATACTTATTGGTCAGGGTAATAGGCATTTTGCTAATACTCATAGTGGAAATTCTGCATTTAATTCTACTATTTTTGGTATAATTGCTTTAGAAAATACAAGTATTATAACACTTCAGCATAGATGTGGGGTTAATCAGGCAACTTATGGCTTCGGTTACGCCGCCAACTTCACCACCGAAGTCTACTCCGACATCCGCATCTGGCGCATTGGTGAAATTGATTGGTAAAAACAAAAAGGAGGAAACAAGATGAGAAAGTTATCTGGTAAATTCAGAATTGATGTAAACCGAACAATTGCTAATTTTAATCCGGCAACACATAAACGTCCAACCCTTGCTCAACGAAGGGCTAGGAAACCTTTCTATTCTGTTTTGAAAAGAGAGTATGTCCGTACTGGTTATGTTCAATCTGGCTATGTTGAAACATACGAACAATATTTACTCAGAAACTAAGGAGGCAATTAATCATGGAAAAGATTATTCATACTGAAAAATGGTACGTATTAGTGAAAGATGGTGTTGTTGTTCAGAAACAACCTTACCATGAAGATGGATTTATTGAAGCTCCAAAAGATATTGTATGTGGTTTTTTGTATGATGGAAAAGAGTTTACTGCTCCACCTGTAACTGAATACAATGAAGAGGTATAATTATGTTTCCACTTACATTGAGAAACAAGAAAGGCGGGGAATTAACGTATGAAGAGATAGATAATAACTTCAAACATGTTATGTTCCCACCATTTTTACACATCCAGGATCAGAAACCACAAGGAACTAATGGTGGTACTTTTACTTCTGGTGCTTGGCAAACGAGGGATTTGAATACAGTATTGACGAATACGATAACTGGTGCGAGCTTGGCTGATAATCAGATTACTCTGCCTGCTGGAAAGTATTATGTTGAGGCGAGTGCGGCTGCTACTATGGTAAGAGTGCATAAAACAAGGCTATATAACATTACAGATACAAACGAGAGTGTGTCAGGGCTGCAAGTAAACGCTCATGAAATTGGATATGTAAACAACACAGCCCCGTTAAATGGCATATTTGATATCTCTGCTGAAAAGACTTTTGAATTACAACATAGATGCCTTAACACTAAAACTACTACAGGGTTTGGTAATGCTTCTGATTTCACTACAGAAGTCTACTCCGACATCCGCATATGGCGCATTGGTGAAATTGATTGGTAAAAACAAATCAAAATTAAAGGGAGAATAATTCTCCCTTTAATTTTAATCAAAAGGGGAATAAAATAATGAAACTGCTTACTAATTTGTACAATTCAATTATTCAAAATCGGGATAAAATAAATAGTGGATTTCGTCGTTCTTTTTCACAAATTAAAGGAAAAAGACGTATGCCTTTTCCTCCACTTGTTTATGAAGAAAATGGAATAATGTTTGCTAAACCAGAAGCCGTACCTGGAATGGCGTACCGATACAATAATGAAATGTATTATGTAGCAAAAAATAGAAATGATTTAAAGGCAAATATAAGCTCTCCTGCTTTTGGAGAACATCATCCTGGTTCATATCCTGCAAATAGAGTTGTAACTACTTTTGTTACAGATATGCAGGATTTATTTATGAATTCCAATTTTAACGATGATATCAGTAATTGGGATGTAAGTAATGTGACAAATATGTCTCAAATGTTTGTACAAACATTATATTTTAATTCTGATATAAGTAAATGGGATGTAAGCAATGTAACTTCATTCTACGGAATGTTTTATGAAGCAAGAGAATTCAATGCTGATATCAGTAATTGGGATGTAAGTAATGTAACAAATATGGAATGGATGTTTGGAGTAGCTAGAAATTTTAATCGTGATCTTTCTGGTTGGTGTGTTTCTAATATTCCAAGTATTCCTGAAGGTTTTGATGATATGACCCTATCTTGGGTTTTACCTAAACCTGTTTGGGGAACATGCCCATAGGAGTATATTATGAAAAGACTAATTTGTTTATTTCTTGGACATAAAAAAGACATTATGATCCAAAAGTCTCAAGGGTACGCTGTTTTTGTCTGTAAACGATGCTGTACTGTTTATGGTAAAAAAGTAGAAGTATAGGAGATCAAAATGTCATTGACATTGAGGAACCAAAAAGGCGGTGAATTAACGTATGAAGAACTTGATCATAATTTACGTCAATGTCACAACCCTACTGGAACAATATTATCTTACATTGGTGAAACAGAACCAGATGAATACTATTTTTGTCATGGACAATTAAAATCAAGAATTGAAGACGCAAAATTATTCGCTATTCTTGGAGTACGTTTTGGTGAAGGTGATGGAGGAACAACTTTTCAACTTCCAGATTTTCGTGGTGAATTTTTACGCGGTGCTGATGCTGGAAAGGGAGTTGATTCTGGTCGTGAGTTAGGAAGTAATCAAAATGATCAGTTTCAAAATCACGCACATAGTGTAAGTTGGAATAATAATACATATTTTAGGGCACAACCCGCTCCACACGGTACTTCCAGAGGGGTCGGAACAGTATCAGGCGGTTGGGATAGATTTCAAGGATTGAATATTTCAATAGGAAATCC
>SKHV01000237.1 GCA_007116765.1 Prolixibacteraceae bacterium
CCTTTTTTTTTTTTTTTTAGTCCAAAGCCAACAATAAAATCGTTTCCAATTTCCATTCCTACATAATCAACGGGCATTTTATTTTTAAACTTTTCGGGCTTCATCAGCAGACTTGCAATTTTTACATCTTTGGGGTTATTTTCTTTCAGTAATTTCATTACCTCAACAATAGTAGTTCCAGTATCAATAATATCTTCAAGTACAACCAGTACACGCCCTTGAACAGGTTCGTTTAAACCAATCAGTTTCTTTACCTGCCCGGTTGTGTCGGTACCATGGTACGACGAAAGCCGCATGAACGTTACTTCGGCCTGTTCAAGTTCTATTTCTTTAAATAATTCGGCTGTAAACATGAACGAGCCATTGAGGATGCAAATAAATAAAACATCTTCGTCTTTCAGGTCGCGAGATATTTTGGCGGCCATGTGCTTAACTATATCGTTAATTTGAGAGTATGGAATAAAGATCTCAAACTCTTTGTCGTGTAATTTTACCCGTTTCATGTTGCGATTTTAAAAATGGAAATACAAATAACTTATAAATATTTTAAAATTCAAATTTAGAATTCTAAAATACCTGTAGTTTTTTTATTCTATGTTTAGAAAACAATATTAATGAGATTAAAACAAAAAAAGCTTGTGCGCGAAATTGCACAAGCCATTTTATGTATTGCAAAATCTATTTTGTTTGAAATTATAATTTAGTATGTGTTCCATCACAAAACGGAGGATTATCGGTTTGCTTGCACTGGCATAAGTAATAGGTTTTTTTCTCTACTACCTCGAATGATTTGGGTACAAATCCGGTACCCACATGAGAGCCGTCACAAAAAGGTTGGTTTTTACTTTTTCCGCAAGCGCACCATAAATATTTTTTACCGGTTTCCAGTTCTACACCTGCCGGTTTTTTATCGGCAATTTTTGCTTTTTCCATAATTTGTTGTTTAAGTTTTTATTATTACATATGTTAACATACAGGTGTTCATATTGTTTTGCAATTCATGTTTTTGTTTTTATGAGGCTGCTGACTCTTGGCTATAGGCTACAGGCTGCTGGCTTCAAGTTTGGATACACTGATCTTAGCTTAGCTTAGCTTAGCTTCGCTCCGGTTCAGGTTTCAGGCTACAGGCTTCATACAGCAAGCATCAAGATGTAGAAAGTAAAAAATGCGAAAATCACCAATGACCAATCACTAATGACTTAATTCGTCCTTCGTCCATTATTCTCCGTTTTTGTTTTTTAATAGTTCGCGGCTCGAATAAAAGCGTTCAAGTATCGAACCGTCGTTCACCTCTTTTGATAGAGATTCGATGGTATCCTGAGGCACATCGTAAATATCGAGTAATATCAGTCCGTCGAGGCAATTATTAAAATTAGGATCAACATTAAAGGCAAGAATTTTTGCATTTAGGCTCAGGTACTTTTTAAGAAGCACCGGTATGCCGTTGTTCACTTTGTCGATGTCGCCAATTATGCGGTCAAACTTATTCAGGTCGCCACCGGCATTGTCGAGTAAAAGGTTAATGTTTTCGTTATCGCTCACAAACTTATACGCTTTTTTAGGCCGAATGTGCCGTGCTATTTCGTTGTTGAAATAATAAGTGGTTATGAACTTGATTATACTATCCTTCGACACTTTCGAATAATTGTTACTAATACTTACAGGCCCAATAAGGTAGCGGAACTCGGGATTTTTCAGCAGAAAATAGAGTATCCCTTTCCATAGGAGGAAAAGTGGCAGGGCTTTTCGCTGGTAATCGGGCACCACAAACGAACGCCCGAGTTCGATTGATTGCGAAAGCAGGTTTTTAATTTGTGGTTTCAGTTTAAACAGGCTGCTAATGTAAAAGCCTTGTAAGCCAAATTGCTGAATTATTTCGTTGCCGGGACCAATTCGATATGCCCCAACAATGCGTTCTTCGTCGTTGTCCCAAATAAAAAGTTGCCTATAATACAGGTCGTACTCATCAATATCAATAGAAAGGTTGGTGCCTTCTCCAACCAGCCTGAAGGTAATTTCGCGCAGGCGGCCAATTTCGTTCAGGAAGTTGGGTATGCATTTAGTGGGGGCACAATACACCGTATAGTTTTTTACGGAAAACAATTCATAATCGTCTTTAATGCTTTGAAGTTCTTTCAATAAAATGTTTTTGTCAACCGCAGGTATTATTTCTTCAATAAGAGTTTTCTTTTTGCGCGGCAATAACTTGAAGAATTTTCGCACCTCGATTTTTTTATCGGCTCCGAGGCTGTAGGTTTTAGCCCGCATGAAACGCCCAAACTGGTTTATGTCGTTGAATTGTTCGATATCATTTCTCCTAATTGGAGTACCAACCCGTATGGTAATTTCTTTTTTCTTACGGCTGAAAAGTTCCCCGGGGAGTTTGGCCACTTTGAGTTTCGGGTTTATCATCCCAAGCCAGTGGAACATGCGCGAATTTGAGCCGCTAAAATAAATTGGCACAACAGGCACTTCGGCCTTTTTAATGAATTTTATTACCGGGAATTGCCATTCCTTATCCACAATGTTGTAATATTGGTCGAAGCCCGAAACCTCGCCGGCAGGGAAAATACACAACACACCGCCTGATTGCAAGTGTTTCATGGCCTGACGTAAACCGCTCATGCCCGAGCTGTCCTTCTCGAAGGGGTTCACGCTAAGGAAGAAATCATTTAGAGATTCGATTTTTTTCAGAAATTCATTGGCCAGTATTTTAACATCGGGTCGTATTTCCGAAAGAATCTTAATGAGAAGAATGCCGTCGAGGCCACCAAAAGGGTGGTTCGACACTGTAATAAACGGACCATTGAGCGGTATTTTTTTGAGCAGTTCCCTATCAAATTCATATTTTAGCTCAAGGGTTTCGATAAGTTTATCGATAAAACCAACCCCTACCTCCGAAGCAAGCTCTGTGTAAAGCCTGTTCACTTTTTTCATTTGCAGCAAATGAATAATAAAACTTACAAAAGCCCCGTCGCCAAAGTATTTTTTGCGTGGTTTATCAAAAAAAATATTGCCCTGGTTCATGTCGTTTATGTTGTAAAAGTTAAAAACACGATAAAGTTAGAGTTCTTTTTATAATTTAAAAATGGCAATTAATGTGAATGGTTTTATTACTCTTTTATTTATATTTGGGAGGTATTCAAACCTTAAGCTTAACCGGATGAAGAATTTTTTTCTTTTACGTATATTCGAAAATTGCAGGTTCTCGTCTGATTAAAATCTCACGAATCATCATTATAATAATCAAATTGAGATTTTTTTATGGTTTGTACACATAGTAATTACCTATATATATTACATGGAAAGCAATTGACAGGCACAAAATCAGTAAAGTACACATGGAAAAAGGTGGTGGCATCATATTTATTAGTTGTTAATATTTTAGAAAAAAACATGGGGCATTTAATACAAATATTATAGATAGCAAGTTGGTATTTGTTAATTTACGCATCGTATAAGATCGGTCGTATAGCCTTGAACATTTTTGAAAATAGTATAAAGAAGCAATCAGAAGAATAATTCCTGCACACGATGATTATCAAAACAAATTATAAGATTTCAAAACAAATACTGAACTTGATTTTTGCATTTGTCTTGATAAGTATTTCAATTTTATACAACTACCACAACCTTATTTTTGAAAGTCCACAATCGGTACATGCCTGGCGACAGGCCGATTGTGCATCTACAGCACTTAACTACCACACAGGAAGCCTGGGGTTTTTCCACCCCGAAACACACAACCTTACATCAAACGGGGGCACAAGTGGCAAAGTTGCCACAAGCGAAATACCGGTTTTTTATTACCTTGTTGCAAAGCTGTATTCTATCTTCGGTCAGCACGAATTTATTTATCGTTTGCTGAATACGCTAATTTTCCTCACCGGTTTGTTTTATCTCTTCAAGCTTGCAAATTTATTGTTGAAAGATAGCTTTTGGGCTGCTTTTATTTCCCTGCTCTTTTTCACATCGCCGGTTTTGGTTTACTACGGGAATAATTACCTTCTAAACTCATCGGCACTTGCATTTTCGTTTATCGGATGGTTCTATTTTGCACGTTTTATTCTATATCGAAAATACAAGCAGTATTTAATATCGATGATTTTCTTTTTATTGGCAGGAGCATTCAAAGTAACTGCTTTGCTTTCGGTTTTTGCAATTTTAGGGCTTATGTTTTTTGAAGTTTTGGGGATTTATAAAACCAACAAAGAGAATGCTCTTTTTAAAAGAAGGCCCTTTCAATTTATTTTACCCGTATTTGCAATTTTTATTGTTGTTGGAGCGTGGATTATCTATGCCCACTATTACAATACGAAGCACGATACAACGTATTTCTCAACCACAATTTTCCCAATTTGGAGTTTGAGTCCCGAAGCTATCAATAAGGTTAAAAGTAATATAAAAGAAATATGGCTGAATCAGTATTTTCATAAAAGTGTATTTTTGTTCATCGTTTTATGCTTTATTTCAGTTGTTTCTTTTTTGAAAAAAGGCAGCCGCCTCATTAACCTCAGCATATTGTTTATTTCAGTTCAGGTTATTTTGTATGCTTTGCTCCAGTTTTGGACGTTCCAGGACCACGATTACTACACAATTGAATTGTTCATTTTGCCGGTGCTGATAGTACTTTCATTTGCCCTTACCCTTAGCCGTGCTTACCCAAAACTCTTTTCTTCGGTTTATCTGAAAGCGGCTTTATTGTTTTTGCTTGTTTTCAATGTAGTTTATGCCCGGCAGCAGCAAAATGCCCGTTACGTTAGCAATATGAACGAATATTATTTCGAAAACGACATATACACAATCACCCCCTTTTTACGCGAAATTGGTGTGGCCGAGAACGATACCGTAATTTCCTTGCCCGATATCGGGCACGTTTCACTGTACCTGATGAACCAAAAAGGATGGACCGATTATACCGATATGCGCTTTAATAAAGGGGAGCCAATACGCTATAACCAAAGCGCCGAAGGAATAAAAAAGTCAATTGAAAACGGCGCCTCCTATCTCATTTTAAATGGACTGCACCATCTCTACTTAAAATCCTACCTACAGGAATTTTGCATCAGCCTAAAAGGGAACAAGAACAATGTTTACGTTTTTGACCTATGCGATTCCACTAAAAACTTCAACCTCCCCCCACTTACATTATTGGAAACATACTATTGCGATGCTGAAGAACTTTCCGAGAACGGTGAATTCTTTGTTTCAGATAATGCCCAATTCGGAAATGGCACTACCCAAAGTGCCGATTTTTCGCACAGCGGAACATTTTCTTCTAAAATTAATTCCCAATCGCCTTATGGTTTCACCATAAAAATTAAAGATGTGCAAAAAGGCGAAAAGTTTGAAATTACAGCCCGCATGTTTTCACCCGGGTCAAAATCAGCTTACATGATTGCTTCATCAAGCAATACTTCAGTTTTTTATCACAATAAATCGGAAGTTATTGAAGTGCCGGGCAGCAGTTGGCAGCAGCTCCGTAAAGAATTTTTTATAACCGATGACTTACCAAACGACCAACTTGTTTTTTATACGCACAATCCCGGTGATGTGCCGGTGTATTTCGACAATTTACTAATAAAAAGGTATAAAAGCATTTTAGAATGAAACTTTTTAAGTGCTTTTTGTGTTATATTTCAACAAAAAAAGCAAATCAAATTTTCAACAAGTTTTGATTTTTGAAATTTATTTCTACATTTGTTGCAATAAGAAAAAAAGATGAAAGCATTGAACAACATTTCCATTCTAGTCCTACTCGTAGTAGTCGTCATTTTTAAGAAATGAGAATGGTTTGTTGTATATAGACATATAAAAAAATTGATAAACCATTCTCAGAACGAGGATGGTTTTTTTTTATTTAAAAGAATAATACAATGAAACTAAGAAGTGCAACAACAACACAAGGCCGCCGGATGGCCGGAGCGCGCGCGCTGTGGCGTGCAAACGGAATGACAGAAGAGCAATTCAGCAAACCCATTATTGCTGTGGTGAACTCGTTTACCCAAATGGTTCCCGGGCATGCGCACTTGCATCAGGTGGGGCAAATGCTGAAAAAGGAAATCGAGAAAACGGGCTGTTTTGCTGCCGAATTCAACACCATTGCCATCGACGATGGCATTGCCATGGGCCACGATGGCATGCTGTACTCGCTGCCCTCGCGCGATTTGATTGCCGACAGTGTTGAATACATGTGCAATGCCCACAAGGTTGATGCCATGGTTTGCATTTCGAACTGCGATAAAATTACCCCCGGAATGATGATGGCCGCCATGCGCCTGAACATTCCCGCTATTTTTGTGTCGGGTGGACCCATGGAAGCCGGAAAGGTTGACGACGACAAGTACGACCTGGTTGATGCCATGGTTATGGCCGTTGACGATTCGATACCCGAAGAACAAATGACCAAGGTGGAACAAAACGCCTGCCCAACTTGCGGCTCATGCTCGGGCTTATTCACGGCCAACTCAATGAACAGCCTTGCCGAGGCACTGGGTATAGCACTTCCCGGTAACGGTTCAATTGTGGCCACACATGCCAAACGTAAAGAGCTTTTTAACGAAGCTGCCGAGCTTATAGTGAAACTTACTGAAGAATATTATTTAAAAGGAAATGAAAAAGTACTTCCCCGTTCAATTGCAACACGCGAGGCATTCATGAACGCCATGACCCTCGATATTGGCATGGGCGGAAGCACCAATACCATACTTCACTTGCTGGCAATTGCTTCCGAAGCCGAGGTCGATTTTACCATGAAAGACATCGACGACCTATCGCGACGCATACCCAATATTTGCAAAGTAGCACCCAGCTCGCGCTTCCACATGGAAGACGTGAACCGTGCCGGAGGTATTATTGGCATACTGGGCGAACTTGACCGTGCCGGTTTGCTCGACACTACGGTAAACCGAGTTGACATGATGACCCTTGCCCAGGCGCTCGATGCTTTTGATATTATGCGCCCAACGCATACCGATAAAGCCAAACAACGTTATCTGGCTGCACCGGGCAACAGGCCTAACCTGGTAATGGGCTCACAGGAAAATTACTATCGCGAACTCGACACCGACCGCACCCTGGGCTGCATACACAGTGTTGAAAATGCATACAATAAAGAAGGAGGGCTTGCCGTGCTGTTTGGCAATATTGCCAGCGACGGCTGCATAGTCAAAACTGCCGGGGTAGACCCCTCGGTATTCCAATTCAACGGAAAAGCAAAAGTATTCCACTCGCAGGAAAGTGCCGTGAACGGCATACTGGGCGACGAGGTGCAAGCCGGAGATGTGGTATTTATCCTCTACGAAGGACCCAAAGGCGGCCCCGGAATGCAGGAAATGCTTTATCCTACATCGTACATCAAAGCAGTTAAGCTCGATAAAGCCTGTGCGCTGGTAACCGACGGACGTTTCTCGGGCGGTACCTCGGGCTTGTCCATCGGGCACGTTTCGCCCGAAGCAGCTGCAGGTGGTACTATTGGACTGGTGCGCAATGGCGACCCAATAGAAATTGATATACCTGCACGTAAAATTAATGTGCTGGTAAGTGACGAAGAACTCCAGAAACGCCGTGCCGAAGAAGAAGCCAAAGGCGAAAACGCATTCAAACCAAACCGAGAGAGGGTGGTAAGCAAAGCCCTGAAAGCTTATGCCAGCATGGTTTCATCGGCCGACAAGGGCGCTATCAGGTTAATAGATTAAAACAAACAGTTAATATAAAATAAGCAACAAATAAAAACAATATATTATGGCTGAAAAAATAACAGGTTCACAGGCATTAATACGCTCGTTGTTAGAAGAAGGGGTTCAAACCATTTTTGGTTATCCCGGAGGAGCAATAATGCCAATTTACGATGCGTTGTACGACCATCGGGATAAATTAAACCATGTACTTACCCGCCACGAACAGGGCGCTATACATGCTGCCCAGGGATATGCACGGGTTACAGGCAAGACAGGCGTTTGCTTTGCCACATCGGGGCCCGGTGCAACCAACCTGCTCACTGGCATTGCCGATGCAATGATCGACTCTACCCCTCTGGTTTGCATTACCGGACAAGTAGCTTCGCCCCTGCTGGGAACCGATGCTTTCCAGGAGTCGGATATTGTGGGCATGAGTATGCCCGTTACAAAATGGAATTTCCAGATTACCCAAGTTGAAGAAATTCCCGAAGTAATTGCCAAGGCTTTTTATATTGCAAACAGTGGCCGTCCGGGACCGGTACTTATCGATATTGCCAAAGATGCCCAGTTTGCACCTATCGAATTTGAATACAAAAAATGCACTCAAATACGCAGTTACATTCCTTCGTACCCGGTTGAAATGAAACAGGTTGAAGCAGCTGCCGAGGCGATCAATAAAGCAAAAAAACCCTTCTTGCTCTTTGGACAGGGGGTTATCCTTTCAAATGCCGAAGAAGAGTTGCGTGTATTCCTTGAAAAAACAGGAATTCCGGCTGCATGGACACTTTTGGGAAATTCTGCTCTGCCATCGA
>SKHV01000374.1 GCA_007116765.1 Prolixibacteraceae bacterium
CGATAAAAACTAACGATACATTATCGCGCGATACTGAACTTATCTCTTTTAAGTCGCTTATACTCGAGAGTGCATCTTCAACCGGCCGGGTAATGTTGGTTTCTATATCGGCTGCACTTGCTCCGTTGTACTGTGTAAATACAGTAATGAAGGGTGCCTCAATTTCCGGGAACAGATCAACCGGAAGTTTTACCAGCGAATATATTCCGAACACCACTAATCCCACAAAAAGCAGTAAGGTGGTGATGGGTTTTTTGACTGAATTTTTATATATGCTCATAATGTTCTACTTGTACGGTTAGCGAGTAACTCTTACCCGGTTGTTGTTCATTATCACGGCCTGGCCGGCAACAATCAACTCGTCGCCTTCGTTAATTTTGTCACATATTATTTCGATTGAATCGTCGAAGCGTTGGCCTACTTCTATATTGTAGCGTATAGCTCTTCCGTTTTGATGAATAAAAACGTAGCGGTTGTTTGTGCCTTCCTGTTGTAATATTGCAATTGCAGGGGCAACCAGCGCTTCGGTTTCGTCGAGCTTAATTATTACGCGACCAAACATGCCCGGGCGCAGTTTAATTGCACTGTTGGGAATTTTTATTTCGACCTTGAACGAACGGGTTAATGGGTCAATGGTGGGGTGTATGTTGCTAATTTGTCCGCTAAATGATTCGCCGGGAATAGCATCGGCATTAATGCTTACAGTAGTGCCGGTTTCAAGCGAGTTGAAATACCGCTCCGATACATTGATGAATGCTTTTAATGTATTAACCTGTTGCAACACAACAATTGCGGCCTTACCAATTTGCGTGTTTGGTGCACCTGAGTAAACTTCGCCGTCTTCGAAAAATTTACCGGTAATAATTCCGCTAAAAGGAGCATAAAGTACCACGTTTTCTTCTAAAAACTTTACGTTGCTTTTGGTTACTTCGAGCTGAGTTTTTACCTGATCGAATTGTTGTTCGGCTATGCTTCCGGTTTCTCTTAGGTTTTTGAGCCTTTCGAAATCTTTTTGGAGGCTTTCGAGTTGAATTTTTGCCTGCTTAAGTTGGGTGTCGTCCATTTGCACCAGCTTTTGGCCTTTGGATACTCGGTCGCCAATTTCGACATATATCTTTTCAATTTTTCCGGGCTGGGCGGTGGCTACATACAACTCTTCCCAGGGTTGAAGATTTGCTGAAAATTCAATTTCGCGTGAAAGGGTTTGATAAGCGAGTTCCTGAATCCGGATTGGGTAAATCCTGTCGTCGCCATTTTCAGTGGCCGCAACTTCGATTTGTTCTAGTTGGCGTTCAAGTTTAACTATCTTTCTCCTAAGGTTGTCGGCTTTTTTCTGATTGGCCTCGGGTGTGTCCTGTCCGCCGCATGCCATCATAAACAGGGCAATTATCGATATGGATATTATTCGTTTCATTTTTGTATTTATTTTATAATTGATTATACAGTTTGTCAATGGCCAGTCGTGCCTGTAGTAAGGCCATCATAGACTGGATATAATTTGATTCGGCTTGCAAATAGTTGCTGTTGGTTTGAGTAAGGTCGAGGCTTGAGGCCATGCCTTGTTCGTATTTGTTTTGTACGTTGTTGAAAACCCTTTTGGCTATTTCCACATTTTCCTTTTGCGTATCGTAGTTCTCTATGGCCGACATTAAGTCAAACACCAGTTGTTGTTGCTGCAATTCGAGTTGTTCTTTTACCATCAATTTGTTCAGTTCTGCTTTGTCGAGTTCAATTCGTGCCTGAGCCACTTTGTGCTTACGTGTTCCACTTTGAAAAATGGGGACGTTCATTGTAATACCGGCCATGTTGTTTGGAGTCATGTCGAAACCTGTGGTCAGCAATTTTTGGTTGTAAGCATAAAAGCCGGTAATTGTGGGTGCATAAGCCCAGCGTTCCATGTCTACCATTTCCTGAGTAATATCTATCTGGGTTTGTGTGAGCTGATACAAAATATTATTGTCTACAATGAAATCGCCAACCGGAGCAGTAGGATCAATGCTTGAAAGCACGTCATCGAGCTTGTCGCTTAGTTGAATTTTAATGGTATAATTGAGTCCCAGTTGAAATTTCATCATGTTGTGCACCATTTTCAGCCCGCGTTCCATTGATCGCAGGTTGTTTTGCAGCATGTTTACCTGAATACTAAGTTGATCTACATCGGTTTGTTCAGCCATTCCTTCTTCGAACATGTTTTGGGTGTGGCCTTTTATTTCATTCATGCTTTCAATTGATTGCTTGAAAGTTGCAATTGACTGTTCTGTTATGAGGGCCATTATGTAGCTGTTGGTAACCGACTCTTTGATGTCGAGCACTGAATTTTCGAGACCTTGTTCAGCAATTATCCTACCTAAGCGAGCCACTTTAATGCCTGCCCAATACTGTCCGCTAAAAATAAGCTGTGCAACCTGCAGCTGAGCGGTTGATGCATCGGTCATTTTGATACTTGTGGCCGGCATCATGCCTGAAAGCTGACTTTCAAAAAAACTACCTGCCTGATAATTATATAAATCCTGTTGTGTTACCGGGTTTAAGCCCATCATGGGCACACCACTGAATTCATTTAGGGTTTGAGTACTCGCATCTGCAATTTGATCGGGAGTAAAATTAATGTCGTCTCCGCCCATGCCAAAATTGAATTCCATTTCATAACCGAAATAGGTCATCCAGTCGAGTGTTGCACTAACCTGAGGCAGCCCTTGCGAAATTGCTTCCTTTACTTTTAATTCGGAAGAATTAATGTCGCTTCGTGCATTTTGCAGAGTTTTGTTGTGCTCTAAGGCATAATCCTGTGCCTCGGAAAGTGAAAATGACATTCTATTCTGTGCCGAAACTATTGTTCCGTATAGAATAAAAAGAATAATAATTGTAGTGTTCTTCATAACTATTTTGTGTTTTAAACTTTATTTCTTTTCAGAGTTTTTATGTTTTTCGATAAAATTTTTCAACAAATCAGTTCCTTTGTTGGTACATAAACCACGTAAATAAGGTAAGTGAACAGACAGGAAAATAGCTTGATGGTTGCATTTTTCCTGAATTTCATGTTTTTGAAAGAAATCCATTATGTGGTGAATGAATAAGTTTGCAATGTCTAAGTCAATCTCTTTGCGAAATATCCCTTCATTCACGCCCCTTTTCAAAACGGTGTAGGTTATTTCATAGTTTCTTATCTGACCGTTACTCATTAATGCTTGAGAAACCTGAAGATGGTATTTTTTCATGTCGCTGAAAAACAATGGATTGATTTTTTCCATAACATCTTGGTTGTATTCCCCAAATAGGAATAAGGCCTCAATTACATTGCTTGCATTGTTCATAATCTCAATGGCCTTTTTCTTATGTGAAATCATGCCATCGGTTAAAATGTTCATCAATAAATCGTTTTTATCTTTGAAATTTTCATAGATAGTACGTTTCGAAATGCCCATTTCGTTGGCTATGGCATCCATGGTTACTTGTCGTATGCCATTTGAAGTGAATAGTATACCGGCTTCTTTTATTATTTTGTCTCTGATTTCCATTTGCAATTATATGAGTATGCAAAAGTAGAAAACTATTACATCAAAAAAAGTTTTCAGAGTTAAATAATTGTAAATGTCGGTGAGTGGCATAAAAGAACCGATGAAGTGCTGGATATTGGATGCTGATTTTTTTATTTGTAGCTGTTGAAGTAATGATTAATTTTGCAGCACTTAAAAAAATATCTTAAAATGGCACAAAAACCTTCAATACCAAAAGGAACCCGTGATTTTTTCCCTGAGCTGATGGCTCGGCGTAATTTTATTTTCGATACTATTCGTGAAGTATTTAAGCTTTATGGCTATCAGCCCATCGAAACTCCTGCCATGGAGAACCTTTCTACTTTAATGGGGAAATATGGTGAAGAAGGCGATAAGCTACTATTCAAAATCCTGAATTCAGGTGATTTTGCCTCGAAAGTGCCCGATGATTTGCTTGCAACGAAGGATTCAATTAAGATTACTCATAAAATTTCAGAAAAAGGACTGCGTTACGACCTTACCGTGCCTTTTGCACGTTTTGTGGTACAAAATCGTAACGAACTGGTTTTCCCGTTTAAGCGTTACCAAATACAGCCGGTTTGGCGTGCCGACAGGCCGCAAAAAGGTCGATACCGCGAATTTTATCAGTGCGATGTGGATGTGATAGGTAGCGATTCGCTTTTGAACGAAGTGGAATTGATTCAAATTGTGGATGAGGTTTATCGCAAATTAAACATCAACGTAACCCTGAAAATCAACAATCGTAAAATACTTGCCGGCATTGCTGAAACCATTGGCGAACTGGATAGAATTGTAGATATCACTGTTGCCATTGACAAACTCGACAAAATTGGCCTCGATAAAGTGAACGAAGAACTATCTGATAAAGGTGTTTCCTCGTCTGCCATTGAAAAACTTCAGCCAATATTGGCATTAAGCGGAACAAACAGCGAAAAGCTATCGCAGATTGAAACTGTAATTGCTGAATCGGAAACCGGTATGAAGGGAGTGGGCGAAATGCGTACTATATTCTCGTACATCGATAAGTTGAATATACCTCTGAACGTTGAGCTTGACCTTACGCTTGCACGGGGTTTAAATTACTATACCGGTGCAATTTTCGAGGTGAAAGCCAACGATGTGGAGATTGGCAGTATAACCGGTGGTGGCCGTTACGACGACCTGACCGGGATATTTGGATTGCCTAATGTGTCGGGTGTGGGGATTTCGTTTGGAGCCGACCGTATTTTTGATGTGATGGCCCAGTTGGAACTTTTCCCCGATGAAGCCTCGGCTGCCTCGACCGTGTTTTTTGTCAATTTTGGTGAAAAGGAAGAAGCTTACTTGTTGCCCATAATCGATAAACTGAGGAAGAATGGGATTTCGTGCGAAATATTCCCCGACAGCGGTGCTAAAATGAAAAAGCAAATGAACTATGCTAACCGTAAAGGAATTCCATACGTGGTACTGGCAGGCGAATCGGAAATTGAAGCCGGAAAATTAACACTAAAAAATATGGAAAGTGGCCAACAATTCTTGTTTGATGTGGATGAGCTTAAGGAAGTTGTTAGGAAGAGTGATAAATAGTCCGAAGTTAATAGTAATTCTAGTATTGGGATTAAGTCTTTTGTCATTAAGTCATTAGAGTCATTTACACTGTTTTTGAACACTGCTTTTTTAGTACCTGTGCTTGCTGCGTTGTGGCAGAGTGAATAAAAAATGTGAATTCCGCATCCAGCATCCAGTTCCTCTTTGTTTCATTTGCATTAGTTGCGATTTCTTAATGGTCAGGAGTTTATTTCTGCATTATTTTATCGACAATGGTTTTTGCTTGTTTTATGCGGTCGGCCATGCCAATACCGTTGCGCATACTGCCGGCTAAAAATAGTCCTTGATATTTTTCTTCTAATTTTTCAATGGTCTCAAAACGCTCTTTCGAGTCGGCTCCATATTGTGCAATGGCATTGCGGTAGCGGAATATTTTAAGCATGTCGGGATTGAAGCTGTTGAGTTGCATCATTTCGGGGATTTCAGTTTTGAGTATTCCGATAATTTCATCATCGCGAAAGTCGTATTGTTCGGGCATGCGTGTGCCGCCCATGAAAACCGATAACAAAGCACCACCTTCCGGGGCACGGCCTTCGAAAAACGACGAGGTGAAAAGTACCCCCAATATTTTCCGTTTTTCTTTTGAAGGTACAAGTCCTCCAAATGCTTTGATGTTACAGCCCTGCCATTTGTTGTAGCCCAAAATAACCTGAACAATTTTTGCATATTGCAAATTGGTAATGGGCTTTAGCGTTTCATGATTAATGAATGGTAACAATTCCGGCAAGGTGAAAGCACCTGTTGTGGTTACCACGTATTTTGATGTGATTTCAATTTCTTTTCCTTCGTATTTCGTTTTTGTAAGGTACCCGTTTTCGCTTTGATTGATGTTTGTGCCTTCGCAGGAAGTGAAAATATTTGTTTCACCTACCGATTGTGCAAGGGCATCGGTTAAGCGTTGAAGGCCACCCTCGGCCGAGAATACTTCTTTGGTTGCTTTTTGCAGACGAGGATTGTTCTTTTTTTCTTTGGCTTTGGCCATTGAGCCTTTGATGAAACTCCCGTATTTCTGTTCCAGGTTATAAAGTTTTGGCAGGGCATATTTCGGGATCAGGTAATCGGTTTTTCCGGCATACACGCCCGATACAAAGGGGTCAACTACATAGTCGAGAAAGCTTTTTCCCAGTCTCCGGCAAACAAAATCGGATAGGTTTTCCATGGGATTGCTGCCCGGTTTGCGCCAGGGTTCGCCCAATACCCTGAATTTATCGTTGAGGGTGAAAAGTGGGGTGGCGATGGCAGAAAAGAGCCCCGAAGGAATAGCATTCCATTTTTTTCCTTTCCATATGAGGCGCCGTTTGGCTTTGGGGTTTGCTGTTATCAGTTTGCAATTGGGCTTCAGTTCTTCAAAGAGTTCGGCTACTTCGGGCCACGAAATCACACCCGTGTTGGGCCCCGATTCGTACAAAAAACCTTCTTCGTGATGTGAATTAATGACCCCCCCGGTGCGGTTTTCCTTTTCGATAACTGCTACCGAAAAGCCTACTTTTATTAAGTAATGTGCTATGGCTAAGCCGGTAAGCCCGGCGCCGATTATGACGATATCTTTGTTCATTCTTATTATTTTTTTGTAACGCGATGATTCACTATGGATACGGTATTTATAGTCAGTAAATCAGTAAGTCATTTGTGAGTTTTGAACTCCAAAATAATTACAGCACCTATACTAATGACCAATGACTAATGACTATATTATTACCAACTAATATTTTCATCAATGAACTCGATCAGTCCTTCGGCCATTGCTTGTTGTTCTTCAACATCCGGATGACCTTCAATATTGTTGTAAGGCATGAAGTAGGTGAATACTTTGGAGTCGTTCATTTGCAGAACGGCTTGTTTTACATATCCGGGCCATGGTGAGCCTTCGCGGGTTGCGTCCATACCACCCATGGTGCAAATAATCTGCGTTTCGGGATATTTTCCGCGCAGTTTGCTTACAAAATCCTTGTATGCTTCAATAATAAACTCTTCCGAAGGTTTTTCAGTCCCGAAATATTTTTTGAACGAATCGTGTTCGGGCATGTTCACCAGCCACGAATCGTTTTGCAGCAAATGTATCACAAGCACATCGGGGGTGAATTGTGAAAAATCCCATTTGCTGTTTTCATCGAGCGGGATAAGCCGGTCGTAAATATCGGGCATGATATATGGAAACCAGCTTACCGTAATGCCAATCCCGCTTTTTGCAATGCAATGGTATTGGGCATTGTAATGACGGGCGGTAATGGCGGCATAACTCAGGTAGTTGTTGGTGTAAATACTGTCGGGGCGGTCTAAGCCTTCATAATCTTCAACGGCATAAGCACAGGTAATTGAATTTCCGTAGAACTCGATTTTTTTGTTGCTCAGCGGATCGGGTGCTAATACTTTTGCGCCTTGGTTCAATTGAAATCCATAAAACCCGGTCTTGCCCTGGTCGTATTCGGTTCGCTTGAACAGTTGCACCGTATGTTTCCCCTGTGGCAGGTTTTCGGCCAGCGTATAAAGTTTTTTCTCGTTTGTGGTACGCAGCAATACAATGCTGTCGCCGTTAATAATTACGTTGTAATAGTTGTTGCCGTTTTCATCGTGCATCAAGGCTTTTATTCCTGTGCCTTCAAAATTGATTTGAGCCGAAGTGCCCGACCAATAAAAAGATGACATAGAATCGGTATGGGCAATGCGTCCCATGTAATTTATATTGCTGGAAACCGAAGGGATAAAAACTTCTGAGCTATTGCACGCATTGATGGTGAATGCTATGGCTATGGCGATAATGAACTGAACTGATTGTTTCATGCTATATTGCTTTTTTCGAGAACAAATATAGCCATTGCATTTTAGAAACTGTACGAAATACCTGCCGAAACAAACCTCGGCATCCCAACCTTGATGCCTTGTGGGCGCCTGCCGGCAATGTACCTCTCGTTGAGCAGGTTTTTCACGCTTGCACTTACCGATAAGCCCTTGATAGGAGTATTGTACCATGCCGAAGCATCGCAAACAAAATAGGCATCGAGCATACCAATGCGACCGTTTAATGTGGCTTGATGGTAATTGTAATCGGCATCGGCATTGTTTATGTCAATCCATTCTTCTACGTTTTTGGTGTTAAGCGCATCGGTAAATTGTTGACCAATGTAATTACCTGTTACTTTCATCCCAATTTTCCCCGAATATTCAATTTGTAACGAAGCGTTGGCTTTAAATTCAGGAGCGTAAGGTGTTTTGTTGCCTTTCACGTTGATATACTCAGGTTCAAGAGCACTGCCTGTTGGGGTTTTGTGTAGAATGTACCTATCGCTTGAGAATACTGAATTTACGTAGGTAGCCGATAAATTAAAGCTGTTGTCCCATTTGCTCGAGTATCTTGTATTCAGAG
>SKHV01000177.1 GCA_007116765.1 Prolixibacteraceae bacterium
AAAATCAAAATGCTTTTTGAAAATAGAAATAATTTATGTATTTATTCACAAAAATGCGTAAATTGAGGTTTCCATTACGCAAATGACGAATTGCAATAAGGGTTTAACTCATACTTTTGTATTGTGACATAGAATATTTTTTTGTAGCAGAAGATAATTTTAAGAAATAGATATATGATAATAGCAATTGATTTAGGAGGAACCAACCTTCGTGTGGGGGTGGTAAACAAGCAGAAGGTAGAAAGAAGACTTCAGGAAAAGCTTGTGAATAAAAACGATAAGTGGAAAACAGTTGATCAGATTAAAAATCTTATATCACAGTTGTTCTCTTCTGAAGTTGAAGGTATTGGTATTGGAGTACCTTCGGTAGTTGATGTGGAAAAAGGTATAGTGTACAATGTGGCCAATATTCCATCGTGGGACGAAGTGCACTTGAAAGATATTCTGGAGTCAGAATTTAAAGTGCCCGTTCATGTAAACAACGATGTAAACTGCTTTGTGTTGGGCGAGCATGCCTATGGTGAAGGAAAAGGATATTCGTCGGTTGTTGGTCTAGCTATTGGTACTGGTCTAGGAGCAGGTATTGTTATCGACAATAAGCTTTATGAAGGGAACAATGCCGGTGCCGGTGAAATTGGTTTACTGCCTTATCTCGAAAACGATTTGGAGTTTTATTGCAGCAGTACTTTTTTTACGCAGATCAACAATACATCAGGCAAAAAGCTTGAAGATTTGGCGGTGGAGGGAGATGCCCGTGCCATGGAGTTGTGGAACGAGTTTGGGAAACACATGTCGCAGGCAATTAAATATGTAATGCTGACCTACGATCCGCAAATTATTGTGTTGGGAGGTTCAATTGCCGGTGCTTATTCTTTCTTCGAAAAATCGATGCGCGAAAATCTTAACGATTTTGCTTATCCAAACTCGGTAAAGCGATTAATTATTAGTCGTTCACAAAATACCGAAAGTAATTTGCTTGGTGCTTCATGTTTGGTAAATAAAAAGTAGAAATAATTATATAACTTATAAATACTAACTATTATGGTGAATAATTTAACTCGTGTAAGTTTAGTTGTAAGCATTTTTTTGCTTATCGTCTCGTGTGCTGTTCAAAAAAACACGCAAAATTACAAAACAATTCTTGAGGAGGGATGGCAGCTCTTCTCTTCTGAAAATGTTTCTGAAAATGGTGAAATCATTTCGTCTGAAAATTTTGATGGAAACCTAGGAATGCCAATCGAAGTGCCTTCAACTGTACTCCATGGTTTTAGGCAAAACGGACTTTTACCCGATTTGTTTGATGTGGGAGTTCTTGAAAATATGGACAAAGAACCTTTTCAGGTTCCATGGTGGTACCGGACTGAGTTTGAAGTTCGTGATTTAAGCGAATGGGATCATTATCAGATAACTTTCGAAGGCATTAACTACAAAGCCAATGTGTGGCTAAATGGTGTTAAAATTGCAGGCCAAGACTTAATACAGGGCTCATACGGAGTTTGGAATTTCGACATTAGCAAAAATGTGACGCAGGGAAATAATGTGCTTGCGGTTGAAATCATTCCTCCTGTTTTTGGTGTCGATGTAAGTAAAGGCTTCGTGGATTGGAATCCAACTCCGGCCGATCGTTCAATGGGGATTTGGCGCGATGTGGTTTTGAGCCAAACCGGTCCGGTGTCTATGCGTCATTCAAACGTGGTTTCGAAAGTGAACAAAGAAACCCTCGATGCAGCTCGTGTTACAATCTCAACTGTGCTTACAAACCATACTAATAAAAATCAAACAGTAAAAGTAAGTGCTGCTTTCGACAATATTAAACTTACGCAGGAGGTAGAACTAAAAGCTAACGAAGTGCGCGAAATATTTTTCCGTCCCGAAATATATAACCAACTGGCCATGGATAATCCAAGATTATGGTGGCCAAACAATTTGGGTGAGCAGGCGCTTTACGATTTGACATTAATTTCCTCAGTTGATAATAAAATCAGCGATAAGGAAGAATTCCGTTTTGGAATACGTGAAATTGAAGATTTTTGGAACGAGTCACGTTATCGTGGATTTATGGTTAACGGGCAAAAAGTAATGATTAAAAGTGCCGGTTGGGTAGATGATATTTTGTTGGGCGACACCGATGAAAAAGTAATAGCTCAAATGCAATATGCAAAACATATGAACCTTAATTCAATAAGGCTCGAAAGCTTTTGGGGGCGAAACCGAACTATTATGAATATGGCCGATGAGCTGGGGCTTTTACTAATGCTTGGTTGGACTGCACATTGGGAATGGGAGGCTTATATTGGTATTCCACATGATGATTATGTTTCAATTCGCGGAGAAGAAGCCAAGACATTGCACGCCAACAATTATCGCGATCAGGTGCTTTGGCACAGGCGTCATCCAAGTGTGGCAATATGGACTTATGGGAGTGACAAACTACCCCGCCCAAGTCTTGAAATTATGCTTGACGAGCGTATGGCATTGGCCGATACCACGCGTCCCATTTTGAGTTATTGTGGTGGTGCAATGCTTATGGGCGACAGCGACCCGCGTCAAAGTGAAATTAGTGGCCCCACGGGCGTAAAAATGGAAGGTCCCTACGACTGGGTTCCCCCGGTATATTGGTACATAGACGAACAATACGGAGGTGCTTTTGGATTCAATACCGAAGTAGGTCCTGGTCCTCAAATTCCTCCACTTTCGAGCATGAAGAAAATGATTTCGGAAGAGCATCTTTGGCCAATTAACGATACTTGGCTTTATTACAGCGGCCGCAATCAGTTCGAAAATCTCGACCGCTACCTCGACGCTTTCCATGCACGTTATGGCGAGTCTGATAACTTAGAAGAATTCCTGTTGAAGAATCAAATTGCTAACTACGAAGCCATGAGACCAATGTTTGAGGCCTTTGCTGTAAATAAATATCATAGTACCGGAGTGGTACAGTGGATGTATAACTCGGCCTGGCCAACATTTTACTGGCAATTATTCGATTATTACCTGATGCCAAACGGAGCATTTTACGCAACCCGAAAATCTGCAGCTCCACTGGTGCCGATTTATAATTATGGAGATAAGAATATATACGTGAACAACGACTACCTTCAGGAATATCAAAACCTCTCACTTGAAGTGAAAGTATTCGATTTGAATTCAACTTTGGTTTTTGAGCAGAAAAAAACTTTTAATATTGACGCTAACAGCGCAAAGATGCTGATTGAAATGCCAGAAATTAACAATCTATCCACTTCTTATTTTGTTGACTTACGTTTATTCTGCGACAGAGGTGAGTTAGTTGAAAATAATTTTTACTGGCTGTCGACTGTTGACGATGTACCCGACTTTGAAAAAACAACCTGGTACTGGACGCCCAACAAGCAACATGCCGACCATACAACCTTGAACGATATGGACAAAGTGAGTGTCGATTATTTTTTCGATATTAAGAAAGTAGGTGATAACTTCGAATTTTCAGTCGATGTGAATAACCCAAGTAGTTTGATAGCCTTCTTTATGGAGTTTCAAATAGTGGACAAAAATACCGGAGAAGCTATATTGCCTGTATTCTGGTCCGACAACTACGTATCTTTGTTACCCGGAGAAACACGCACTTTAACAGCTAAGTTGGCTGCTGCTAGTTTAAAAGCATCTGACCTCGAGCTTGTAATGATAGGTAGTAATATCGATTAACTGAAAATGTGAAATGCAAATTGAAAAAGTATTAAGATGATGGTTTTGAGTAGCTATTGGAAAATTCATTCAGGTGGAAAAGGCTTTGCTGGCGATGAGATTTCTTTAAAAGAATTTGTAGATGCCGGTTGGATTGATGCATATGTGCCATCAACAGTAATGGGCGTTTTGACGGAGAATAATGATAATGAGAGTATCTTAGATGCTGAAAATTACAGTAGTTTCGACAAGTCTGTTTTCGATATTGGGTGGTGGTACCGTACCAGTTTCATACTTTCAGAAAGCGATTTGCTGAAAACGGTACTGCTTAATTTCGATGGAATAAGCTACTACGCCAATATTTGGCTTAACGGAAAACAAGTTGCCACATCGAAATATGTTTTTGGTTCTTTCAAAAGGTTTAGTTTCGATATTTCCGAATATGTGAATGTTGGAGAAAATATACTTGCTGTTGAGGTAATACGTCAAAAAGAAGGCGATTTCGGGTTGGGTTTTGCCGACTGGAATCCACGTCCGCTTGACGAAAATATGGGCATTTGGCGCGATGTTCGTATTGAAACAGTGAGGCGGGTTTATCTGAAAAACAGCTTCATTCAAACTAAAGTAAACACCAAAACACTGAACGATGCAAGCCTTGCTGTAAGTGCCGAGCTTGAAAATTTCAGTAAACAGCCTGTTTCGGGTATCTTTAAATTCAATTTTGAGAATGTGGGCTTTGAAATGCCTGTCAATATCGATCCTGGCGAAACGGTTGAGGTGCTTGCTGATTCATCCCAGTTCAAACAATTACACATTAAGAATCCAAAACTATGGTGGTGTGCAGGTCTTGGAGAACCAAACCTATATTCTGCCGAAATTTCGTTCGAAATTAATGGTGAAATTGAATCACAGGAAAATATTAGGTTCGGGATTCGCCAAATCGACAGTTATTTCAATGCGCAGGGACATAGGGGTTTCAGACTGAATGGAAAGGATGTATTAATTAAAGGAGCCGGATGGACCGACGATATTTTTCTGCGCGATACACCGCATACAAACGAATTGCAGGTGCAATACGTAAAAGATATGGGGTTGAACACCATTCGCTTTGAAAACATTTGGGGCACAAGCCAAAATATTTACGACTTATGCGATGAGTACGGTTTGCTGGCAATGGTAGGCTGGAGCTGTCAGTGGGAGTGGGATTATTATTTGGGAAAAAAATGCGATGACTACGGTGGTGCTTCCGAAAAGGCCGACTACGATTTGCTCATTGCTTATCAACACGACCAGATAAAATGGTTACGCAACCATCCTTCAATATTTTGCTGGGTGGTGGGAAGTGATATGTTGCCACGCCCCGAGTTGGAAAAACGTTATGTAGGGTTATTCAACGAAATTGACCAAACTCGACCATGGCTTGGTGCGGCTTCGTGGCGCGAGAGTGAACTGACCGGGCCTACCGGGGTGAAAATGTACGGCCCATATGAATACGTAGGGCCTTCGTATTGGTACATCGACAAAAAGTTCGGTGGGGCTTTCGGATTCAATACCGAAACAGGCCCAGGAACTCAGATTCCGGTTAAAGAGTCGCTTGAGCGTATGCTGCCACCAGGTAAGCTTTGGCCTTTAAATCCGGCATGGGATAAGCACTGCACTGCATCGGCCGATGCAATGAACAAAATAAACTATTTCAGCGAGATTGTTACTAAAATGTGGGGAAAACCCAAAAGTTTTGATGATTTCCTCGTAAAAAGCCATTTGGTAAATTACGAAGCCATACGCCCAATGTTCGAAGCTTTCAGGGTAAATCGGCCTAATGCTACCGGAATTATTCAGTGGATGCTTAACTCAGCGTGGCCATCGCTTTACTGGCAATTGTACGATTATTATTTGGTGCCTACTCCTGCATATTATGCGACAAAAAAAGCACTTGAACCAATACAACTTATTTACGATTACGGAAAAAAAGCAGTATATATTTCAAACGAAACCCCTCATAAAGTTGATGGATTAAGTGCAGTATTAACAGTTTATTCGGAAAGTTCAGAGGAAATAATAAGTAAGGAATTTGAGCTGTCTGTTGATGGAAGTGTTTCAAAAAAAGTGTTTGATCTGCCGGAGTTTGATCAAATCGTTTTTGTTGATTTGCATTTAGTAGATAAGAACCGGAAAAAAATTGCGGATAATTTTTACTGGCTCTCACCCAATCAAGAAGAATACGACTGGGAGGCAACTTATTGGGCTCATACTCCAATGAAGCAATACTTCAATTACAAAAAACTAAATGCACTAGGGAAAGCAAAACTAAAAGCTAGAGCCAATGCAAAAAAAACAAAAACTAATACTGAAGTTACAATAACACTTAATAATGAAACAAACGTGATTTCATTATTCAACCAGTTGAAAGTACATTCAGGCGACCAAAAATGGATTATTCCATCATTTTACAGCGATAATTATTTGAGTATAGCTCCTTATGGTGAAAAAACTGTGCATATTTTGCTTGATGGAGTGATAAGCGAATCTTTGTTTATTGAAGTAAGTGGGTTCAACAGCAATGAGTTAAAGGTGAATTTGTCGCATCGATAGAATTGCAACAGATTTCATTTTAAATTGTTTTAGTGATATTTATTCAAATTGAGAAGATATGCCAAAGGTGGTTTTGTTAGCAAATTTTTCTGAAGAGTATTTTAAAAAAATACTTTTGGGAATTGGCCGGTATTCAAAAGAAAACGGGCCATGGGTGTTCTGCCGCATGCCTTTCTATTACCGCGATACTGTTGGAATAGAAGGAATTGTGAAGTGGGCAAAAGAGTGGGGGGCTACCGGTATGTTTGCACAATTGAACACACGCGATGATACTCCACTTTTGGCCGAGGTGGGCTTTCCTGTAATTGTAACCGATTTAAAAGATCGCTTCGATAATGTACCTAATATTACCGGCGATTATTTTAAAACGGGGGCTATGGGTGCCGATTATTTTCTGAAAAAGGGTTATAAGCATTTTGCCTACTACGGTTATACTTCTTATGTGTGGTCGCGTGAGCGAGGACAAGGTTTTGAAACACACCTTAAATCGAAAGGTTATTCAGCTGATTTTTTCGAAAGTGAGTTCGATCAAAACCACGAAATGTGGCTTTACAAACCATCGGCACTCAGTAATTGGTTAAATGAACTTCCTAAACCAGTAGCAATTATGGCTTGTGACGATAATTGTGCCCAGCAGGTTACCGAAGCTTGCAAAATTTCAGGAATTAGAGTCCCAGAAGAGGTTGCGGTTTTGGGAGTCGATAACGACGAGCTGATTTGCACCTTATCTGATCCACAACTTTCGAGTATCGAACTTGGTGCTGAACAGGGTGGTTACGAAGCTGCTGCTTTACTTGAGCGAATGATGATTGGCCATAGTAAAGGGAACAATATTGTGGTGCAGCCTCAAAAAATAATTACCCGCCAATCGACCGATATGTACGCCACTGCAAATTTGCAAATAGCTGCCGCATTAAAAATAATTCACCAGAAATACCACACTCAATTGCAGGTCGATGATATTGTGCGACAAATTGCCATGTCGCGGCGCTCTTTCGAAGTGAAATTCAAAGAAACAACTTCGCTTTCGGTATATCAGTATATTTTGAAACTGAGAATGGACAAGTTTGCTACACTGCTTGTTGAAACTACCCGTCCGATAGGCGAAATAGCTTTTGAACTTGGAATGGACGAGATAAAAAATGTTTCGCGTCGGTTTAAGCACATGATGGGTTGTTCACCGGGCGAATATCGTCAGAAAATGTGCGAAGTTGCATAACAATAAACGATCGATTAACATTTGCCGGCTATTCTGTTAATATGCCGTACATGGTAAATCGCTAAATATTGAAAGTCTATTATGAGGGTTTGCTATGAGAAGTCAGCCGAAATGCAGTTTAACTTATGATAGTACTATGCTTTTGTCAATCCGGGAATTTTGAACGGACGGTATTGATATATTTTATAAAATAATAACTTTGTCATTGAACTACTAATGACAAGGTTTTTTTATGACTAGAAATAGAAGTAGAATAGATGTACCCCCATTGTGGTTAGCTTTAATACCAATTGTAGTAACTGCTCTTGGTATAGGTTTTTCTGTATTTGCTTTTGATGCTGAACCCCATTTTGCATTGATTTTAGGAGCCGTTGTAGCTGGTATATGCGCCTATTTATACGGTTATTCATGGATAGTAATAAGGGACGGATTTAAACAGGCCATTAGCAGAACAGTTCCATCGCTTATCATTTTATTGATTATCGGAATGCTAATGTCTGTTTGGCTTGCAAGTGGAATAGTACCTGTTTTAATGTATTATGGATTTGAAATATTCAACGCAAATTGGTTTTTACCTCTAATATTAATATTGTGTAGCGGAATGGCTCTAATAACCGGGAGCTCATGGTCAACTATCGGAACACTGGGAGTTGCAGCAATAGGAATAAGCGAAGGAGTGGGGGTTCCTGTTGAATATACCGCTGGAGCAATTGTTTCAGGTTCTTTTTTTGGCGACAAGCTTTCTCCTATGTCAGACTCCACAAACCTTACTCCTTCGGTGCTTGGAGTTAATTTGTATGAGCATATCATACACATGCTTTATACAACATTACCTGCTTTAATAATTAGTTTAATCTTTTTTACCATACTGGGTTTCTCTCTA